>NZ_JBUOIV010000002.1:0-223648 GCF_055467485.1 Desulfosarcina sp.
CGAAAAATTCAAGCGCGTGGCAACAGCCCTGGCCCAAACAAGCAAAATGACTTTTCGGGAAATCATGCTGACATTTGGGATATGGACGTCCATCGCCCTTGGTACGTGGTGTATTGCCGCAGCGATACATCTACCCATCGCTTTTAAAGAAATCGTTTTTCTAATTGCGCTTCAACTGGTTATGCAACTCATGCCTATACAAGGGTTCGCCAATTCAGGAAATCATGAAAGCGGTTGGGTAGGTGCGTTGGTTCTTATGGGGGTTCCCGCCGATATGGCATTAAGGTTTGCACTCACCTCCCATGCCATTATATTGGTTTACGTTCTAATAATTGGTTTGATTGCACTGGTATTAAGACACACGTTTATCAGATAATACAAATCGGTTAGATTCGAGCAGACGCCCCGGTGAAAAAGCCCCGCAAATCCACCTTGACAAGTCCCCTTTTTCTGAATAGCTTTATAAAAGCTTAAAATTTAAAGGCAAAACCTTAAAATCATAACCTTTTCGTGCCGACCGAAAGCCTGCGCCCCGCAAGGGGAATCGCTTCCACCTTGGTAAACGCAGACAGCCGTTTTGTCTGTGTGGTTCTTGCAATACAGCATAATTTTCCCTATCCGCCGGACATCGCATCACTGTTTGACGGGGAGACAAAAAAAGAATGGGATCGGACCGTGGATATTACTGAAACTTGTCCCTCTTTGATCAATTGCCTTGAAACAGGTAATAATGGTTTGTTCCTCGATCTGAGTGAATCATCAGGTGGAGCGGCCGATTGGGTCGCATCGGCTTCGTGCATCAGTCCATTCTCCGAGACCATTCCCGGTAGCATCAACACCGATGGTGACAGCGTCGTTCAACAGGTTCTTTTGATCCTGCAGAGGGATCAATACGATGCGCCCGGTTCGCTTTCGCCGGTCAACAACCGTGGCGTGGAAGCCGCCTGGCAAAACGCGTATGCCTTTTACCGCAACCGCCGCCCCGCAAAAACACCGATCTTTTTCAAACACCAGATCAATACCAACGGTGAATTTGAGCCGTTTCAACCGTTGTTTTTCTGCCGTAAAACCGCTCACTGGTTTCATCCGGTCTGCCCGCAATGCGGCTTGGCGCTGACCCTTTGCCGGGATGACGCGCTGTTGAAAAAGAGGAAGTTGCCGACCTATTCTGAATCGCTGGAGCGCTTCTTGTATTGCGAATCCTGTGCGACGCTCTCGGATGCGTCCCCGTTTTTCAGTCGTGAAAAAGCGGCCGGCATGCCGGATAATGTCTTTGATGCAAGCGCTCTGGTGGCCCAATGGAAGCAGCTGCTTACCAAATTTCCCGACGATACGGACCTTCCCTGCAGGGGGTGCCCCGACAGGGAAGCGTGCTACGGCCCTGAATCCCTGGATTCCGGTCGTATCGTGCCATTCCGCTTCTTTCCGTTTTACATGATGATGGTGCCTGCACCGTCGTGCCTGGCTACGGATTTTATTCCCCTTATTTCAGGCGCTGTGGCAGCTTCGCCAGGCGCCGCAAACGCGGCCGCCCCGCCTGCCGGGGAAGGCCGGTTCCTCTTCCAGGACGCGGAACGGCAATTTCTTGAAATCCTCTATCTGAAGCTCACCTTTCTAGACCAGGTCTGCCGGCAGTTCATGACGGCAGACGAACAGGAGGCGATTCAGGAGGTCGACCTCTCCCTGGAAGGCATAGGCGTCGATCTTAACCCGTCCGGCACGGGACTTCCCGCCTACTGGAATTTCAGCGTCCGCATCCTGGATGCCGTTGGTGCGTTTCAAGTCAGCCCTTTTGCTCCCAGCATGCCAGAGGCACCGCGGCTTCATTTTATGGGTGCCCTCTGGTTTCGAACGCTGCTGGCCAATTCCGGCCAGGGGGTCGACGCGGTTTACACTGAAGTGGGGCGGGTGCTGCGCCAGATGGATAGTGAAAAAGGCATCCCTGCCCTTGGGATCGAGCCGTCTTCGCCGCTGGACGTGTTCGCTGGCAGGCAGATTTTCTGGACGCCGGATCAACGCACCCTTGACGATAACTGGCCGGTTCATTGGCAACAGGCCGTGCATATGGGCTTTGAATTGGTTCATGCCGGATTGAAAACCGGCGTTGCCTGGGATCACGGCCGCTTTCTCTCTACCCTTGACGCCTTGCGAAATCAGATTCGCGACGAGATGTTCTCCGGACCCGCCATCATCTCGGCAGGCAAAGAGAAGGACGTGGTTACGGAGAAGATGCGTACCGTCCTTCACGGTATCCTTCAAAAATGGAAGGCTGAGTCGGCGTCCGTCATTCGTCAACCCGGCCTTGAGGTGGACCCGGAACGTACGGGTGTCGACGAAACCGTCATATTGACATCCGCCGCGCAAAAGCCGATTTACCCATCAAACAACGGAACGCCAGCAGCTGCCGACCTGCATGCCAAGGATACACCCGGCATGCCGCCGCAGGGAACGGACTGGGATTCGGACGTCCAGGAAACCGTTGTTTTTTCGGCAGCCGGTGAGTCGCCGCCATCCGATTTCACACCGCGGGGTGTAGCACCGCCGCAGGAGCCGGCTTCGCAATGGGAAGATGATAGTGAAAAAACGGTGATCATACGAACCGAACCCACCGCAACTCCACCAAAGAAGGTGCCTCCCGATGACGACATGGAACCGACGGTGATCATTTCAGCGCCATCGATGACAGGCAACGCGGAGGATCTTTCCGCCACGATGGTCCAGAATACCCCCGTTCCGCCGCCGTCGCCACTCGGCGGTTTTGATGAGGATCTGGAGCCAACGGTTGTTCTCAACGCCGGCGTCATGCCGGATGCCAAAAAAGAAGCGTCACGGGGAGATGACGATCCGGCAGCCACCCTGTGTCAAGGTTCCACCGGACGTCAACCGGCGCCAACTCAGGGAACTGGCATTGCCGTTCCGCCTGCTTCAGCCGGCTCATCTGCTTCCGAACGATCAGACATTGATGACGCGCTCGAGGCCACGGTGATCATCAGTCCGTCCGGCAACCATCCGCCGGCGTATCCTTCAGCTGAAAAACCTTCCGGGCCGGTGGAAGAATACGTTGCCGCCACCCGGGTCACCACCCAACCCAGCGACACGCATTTCCGCGCTGAAAAGGCGTCCACGACAGGTGTACCATCCACAATGCCGGAACCACCGCATCTGCCGGCCGGGGCCGTGCAATCAGGGGCAGGGGATGATTCCCGACGCGTGGCGGCGGATCGGGCAGAAGACAGTGATGATATCATGGAGCAGACCATCATTATCCGATCCGACGTGAAAAAGGAGTAGCAAGGATATGGGCGATGAGACAATGATCAACCGCATTTCCTCCGGCCTCGCCGCCCGGGTTGAAGCCGATGAGGCGGTCTCCGCCGATGCGGTCGAGGCTTACCTGAACGAACAGCTGGCCGGGCTGGGCCGTCAGGCGCGGATCGATGCCCTGCAGGCGGTTGTTGACCGGTTGGGCGATTCCTGCCCGCCATGTCTGCCTGACGAGACCGACGAGGCGGTTTTGACGCAGGTCTGTTCCCTGCTGTTGGGGCGCAAGGTTTCTATGGACGACCTCTCTTCCAGCGAACTATTGGAGAAACTGGCCGAATCACTCAACACCATATTTAACACGCTGAACCAACTGATCAGCGTGATCAACATGACCTTTACCGGAGAGGGGACGCCGGAGCAGACGATCCGCCAGGTGATCGGGTACCGTTTGGAAGGGGAAGGGGAGGGGCGTTCGCTGGAAACCTATTTGGATCAGATCCGCCTTGCGTTTCTAACGGCTCAGCAGTCATTTAAAGAATCGGCCCACGCCACGGTCAAACAGGTGCTGACTGTTCTGGACCCCGAGCAAGTGGCTTCGGAGGTGGGAAAGGGACTTAAATTCGGGCCGATGAAAAAGGCCGAAATGTTTGACATATACGAAGAACGCTACGAGAAGATTCATAAATGGTTCAGCTCCGGCCGTTTCATGGAAGATTTTTTACGGGAATTTGAAAAGAACTGCCAGACCAAATTCGGAAAATAAGGAGGCTGATTTGAAACGATTGCTTATACTATTGACCGCCGGGTCGCTGTTCTGGCTAACCGCATGCGCCGCCAAACAACTGCCGCCGCCCCAGTGGGGCTACGAAAAGGAAGCCATCCGCATGCACATCAAGGCGGACAGCAAGCTCAACTTGGACGAGGGCGAAGCGCACACCTTGCTCTTGTGTGCCTACCAGTTGTCCGATCCCAACACCTTCAACCAATTGTCCAATGATCAAGACGGGCTTTATAAGTTATTGGAGTGCGGTCTATTCGGAAATGGGGCGGCTGCATCAAAACGGCTGATTCTGCAGCCCGGCCAGGATATCAACCTGACCCTGGATCGGGCGGAAGGCGCCCGCTATGTGGCCGTTGTGGCAGGCTATTATCTCCTGGAAAAGGACCGGATGGTCAGGATGGTAGAAATACCTGAAATAGTAGAAAAAAAAGGTGTTATCCGAGTGAAAAAGACCAGAAAGCCGGCTCATCTCGGTGTCGATCTGGTCCTGGGACCGCAACAGATTACCACGGTGACGACGTCAACGATAGAAGGGCAGTGATTCATGGATAAACCTCTTTTTTGGCATCAGGGCCTATTCCTTCAACCGCAGCATTTCCAACTGCAGGACCGTTATACCCGGTCATTGATCGAACCGCTTCACCGGATGCTGATGCCTCATTTCTGGGGGGTAGGCAGCATGGCGATCGAGCAGGCAGCACTGGGGACCCGCTCCTTCAGCCTCTCCGGGGGGAGTTTTTTGTTTGCGGACACCACGTATGCCGTACTCAACGAAAATGCGATCATTCACCCCCGGTCATTCGAAACCGCCTGGGAGGACGGCGGCAACGCATTCATGGTCTTTATTGGCGTCAGAAAATTCAATACGTCCAGTGAGAATGTAACGATTGTTGACAATCTGAGCGACCTAAGAGAGGTCCGGACCCGGTACGTCGCCACCAATGAGCCTGAAGATATCCGAGATTTACACGGCAATGGACCAAACGCCAATATTCGTCGCATGCGATTGGTATTGAAACTGTTCTGGCAAACAGAGATGGAGCAATTCGGAGACTATGAATCGATCCCCGTGGCGATGCTTGAGCGTGATGGAGAGAATGTGGTCCTGAGCGACCGTTTCATCCCGCCCTGTTTGACGATCGACGGATCCCAATTCTTGGCACGACTTATCAAGGAAGTACGTGACCAGATCTCTGCCCGTTGCCGCCAGCTGGAGGCTTTCAAAAGAGACAGAGGAATCCATAGCGCTGAATTCGGGTCCCGTGACATGATGTTCCTTTTGGCATTGCGGTCGCTGAACCGTTATGTTTCCCAACTGATCCATATTACTGAATCCACTCAGGTTCACCCATGGACCGCCTACGGCATCCTACGTCAACTCATGGGGGAGCTATCCACATTCTCCGAGCGGGTTTCCGTCACCGGAGAGGAAGCGGGCGGCAAGGTGCTGATGCCCGGCTATGATCATCAACAGCTCTGGCAGTGCTTTTCATCGGCACAAAGCCTGATCACCCGTTTGTTGGATGAAATTACGGCGGGTCCCGAATACATGATTGCATTGCATTTCGACGGCACTTACTATTCGACAGAACTGCCGCCGGCCATCTTCGAAGGCCGAAACCGATTTTTCATTGCCGTTGAAACGGAATCCGATCCGCAGCCTATTTTGCAGTCGATGGAGCAGATCGCCAAAATCAGTTCCCGGGAGTATTTGCCAATTTTAATCGCCAGGGCGTTGCCAGGCATTCGGCTTGAGCATCTGCAGGCAGTGCCACAGGAGCTTCCGCGCAGAGCGAACACCCTTTACTTTCAGGTTGATCATCACGGCGAGCAATGGCAACACGTGCAAAAAGGAAACAATCTAGCCCTTTACTGGGATAGTGCGCCTGATGATCTAAAAGCGGAGCTGATGATCGTAGGGAGAAACTGATATGCGCTTAGCCGACTGTTTCACCGATTTGATCGCCTACACCGCTTTCGTGACCCAATCTCCCGGCTCCGGCCAGGCCTCCTTCGAGCAGGTGGATGCCAACATTCGGCGATTGGTGGCCGACAGCGAATCCATGTGCGAAAAGGGAGGATTCCCACCCGGCGACTGCGACCTGGCGCGCTTCGCTGTGTTTGCCTGGGTTGACGAAACCATCCTGTCATCATCTTGGCAAGGCAGGGATCGTTGGCTGGGAGAACAGCTGCAACGCCGGTACTATCAAACCTCGGATGCCGGCAAACAGTTTTTTGAACGGCTTAACACCATCGGCCCCCACCAGATTGAGGTGAGGGAGGTGTATTACATCTGCCTGTCTATGGGTTTTTCCGGGCAGTACATCAACGAAGGGGATGATTACCTTTTGGATCAACTCCGGAATTCGAATCTCAAGCTGCTCACCGGCAGTTCCATGGGCGTCCCCGATATCCGCAAGATGAGGCTATTCCCCAACGGGTATCAGTCGGACAAGTCCTTCAGCGATTCACAGATGCCCAGAATGAGGCGCTTTACGCCTTTTACGCTGATGTGCGCGGTTGCACCGTTGGTGCTCTATGGTGTGCTGTTTCTCGTTTATCGTTTCATCCTTGGTAACATCGGACAATCACTCATCAACACGGTGCCGTAAATGCAATCACTCATCATGAAGACGCTCAAAGTGATTCTCCTGCTTTTTTTGGCCGCTTTGGCTCTTCTTTTTATCTTCGGATTGGTCTTAATGGCGGGTTGGCCGTGGTGGGTTGGATTTTTCTTCCTAATCGGTATCCTGGGCATCATCCTTTTTGTGATCTTCCTCAAAAAACTGTTGGCCAGAAAAAGTGAAAAAAATTTCATCCATCAGGTGATTGCCGCAGATGAATCGCGCATCAAATCGATGGATAAGGGCCAACAGGCCGGATATCACGAACTCCAGGACCGCTGGAAGGAAGCGATCAGCGCCCTTCGCAAGTCGCACCTCAAGAAGTACGGCAATCCGCTTTACGTGCTGCCATGGTACATGGTCATCGGTGAAAGCGGTTCTGGAAAGACAACCGCCATTCAGGGCGCCGACCTCTCCTCACCGTTTGCCGAAGTGAGTCGCGTCTCCGGCATCTCGGGTACACGGAATTGCGACTGGTGGTTTTTCGAACAGGCCGTGCTGATTGACACCGCCGGCCGTTACGCCATTCCGGTGGACGAGGGCAGGGACAAGGATGAATGGCAAAAGTTCCTCTCGCTGCTCGTGCGCTTCCGCAAAAAGGAGCCCCTCAATGGACTGGTGGTCACGGTGGCCGCCGATCAATTGTTGCAGGAAGGTGTTTCCGCTGCAGAGAATGCCGGAAAAAGCATCCGCAGAAGAATCGATGAATTGATGCGTGTGCTGGGTGCCAAATTCCCCGTGTTCATCATGGTGACCAAATGCGACCTGATCCAGGGCGCAGTGAAGTTCTGCGATCGACTGGAAGAATCCTCGCTGCACCAGGCCATGGGACGAATCAATGCCAATCTCACCGTCGACATGGCCGCCTTTTGCAAAGACAGTGTCGATGAAATCGGCGAACGGCTCAAGGAACTGCGTCTGCTGATGCTCAATCATAATCGTGCCAATGGAAAAGCGGCAGATCCGTCCCTGCTTCTGTTTCCCCAGGAGTTTGAGAAGATCGAGTCCGGCCTGGCCGCCTTCATGCGAGGCGCTTTTCAGGAAAACCCCTACCAGGAGACCCCGATACTCAGGGGGATCTATTTCAGCAGCGGACGCCAGGAAGGCACACCGTATTCCCATTTTCTCAGTCAACTTGGGCTCATCGGCGAAAACGAGGTCCTCCCGGGCACGAATCGCGGTCTTTTCCTGCACGATTTTTTCTCCACCATCCTGCCCGGCGACCGAAAACTGTTTGCCCCCACCCAGAAAACCATTCAATGGAGCCGGTTGACCCGCAGCCTGGGCCTTACCGCCTGGGTGGCGGTTGTGATTGCCGCCTGCGGTCTGCTCAGCTTTTCTTTTGTGAAAAATCTGAAAACACTGCGGGACGTTTCCCAATCATTTTCCACCGCACCGATTTTGCAAGGTGACATCACGACGGACACGCTGATCGTGGAACGATTCAAACAGGCGATCCTCAAGATCGAAGCCCAGAACGACAACTGGTGGATTCCCCGTTTGGGGCTTTACGAAAGCAATCGTGTCGAGTCCGGCTTGAAGCAAAAATATTGTCAGGTGTTCGAGTCCGGTTTTCTGAACAATTTCGACAAACAGATGAGTTATCGGATGACCCGATTCTCTGCGGCTACAGCCCCTGAGGCCATCGGAAGCCACGCCATGCATCTGGTCAGGCGCATCAATCTGCTCAAAGCGAGGTTGCAGGGAAAGGATAGGGACGCGTTGGCCGCGATGCCTGCGGTTGGTTATACGGGGGATCTGATGGGAACGGCGGTGATCGATGAAATTACCGACCAGATCGGTGGGCATTACCTCTATTACTTAATGTGGCGGCGCGAAAATTCCTTGCTCAATGACGAATTGAACGACCTGCAGACCTGGCTCAAGCATATTCTGACCCTATCAGGTGTCAAACTCAATTGGTTGGTCGATTGGGTGAACAGCAACGGCACCTTACCCGGCGTGTACGTGGAGGATTTCTGGAAGGGTCTTTCGCCTGATTCAAAAGCAGTCATTGTGCCTCCCGGTTTTACCCCTGAAGGCAGAGACGCCATCAATGGCACGATTGCCGAAATTGAATCGGCCCTGTTCGAGCCTCTCTCCATCGGATCGCAGAAGCTCGATTTTCAGATCTGGTATGCGAATGCCTACATCGACCAATGGGAAGCTTTCGCCAGGTATTTTCCCAATGGGCCCCTTCGACTGGATGGTCGTGAGGTGTGGCAGCAAATCGGAATGGATATGGCCACCGACGAGGGGCCCTATTCTCAGCTGTTGGCCAAGATGGCCGAAGCGTTGACCCCGGTCAAGGATCAGGAAAAGGTTCCCGAATGGGTCGATCTCATTTACCGGATTCGCGACACCCGGATCCAGGCAAAAGCACTAGACATCGAGGGTATCGCCCCGGGCGGAATCATCAAACGGACGACGGACCGGGTAAAGTCAAACCTCAGTCGTCTCGAAAACCAGACCGGGATTCAGACCGAAGGCACATTACCGTTCGAAGCGCGCCAGCAAGCCGCCAAGGCGTATAAACAATACCAGGACGCACTGAAGGCGATCAGTGTTGTTGCCGATTCAAGAAAGATAGCATTTAAGGTGGCAAGCGACCTGTACCGGGAAGATCAGCTCAACGAGGAAACCCCATTTTTCCTGGTACGCCAGGGCGAGAAGAAGCTGCGATTGATGCTGGGTAAAAAAAATAAGGAGACTGATCTCATTTGGGATCTTATCAACGGCCCGATCCAATTTTATCATGAATACGTGATCCGGGAAGCCCAGTGCCAGCTGCAAAGTATCTGGGAAAAAGAGGTCTTCCTTGAGGTTCAGTATATCCCCAGTGGGATGGACCTGAATAAACTCCTGATGGGCGATGATGGGGTCGCCATCAAATTTCTCAAAGGACCTGCCGCTCCGTTCATTGATCGAAGTCGCGGCAAGGGCTACCATGCCAAGTATGTTGACGGTCGAGCCTTGGATTTCAACACCAATTTTCTGACGTTTTTAACCCGCGGAGAAAGCGTTGCCAAACCCGTTGTTGCCAATTATCCGGTGACCATCAAGGCATACCCCACCGCCGCCAATGCTGAGGCAGCGATCAAGCCCCATGCCACGAAGCTGGAGCTTAAGTGCGGCAATGAACGAAATCAGCTGATCAACCTGCATTATCCGGTAAGAAAAACATTTAACTGGTCGGCACAAAGCTGCGGCGATGTGATCTTTAAAATCGAAATCGGGAACCTCGTGCTGACCACCGTCTATGACGGTTATCTCGGTTTTCCCCGATTTTTAAGCGATTTCAACACCGGGCAGCGAACCTTCCGTCCTGAGGACTTTCCTGAACAGGCCGCCGCACTGAAACGAATGCGGATTAAGAACATCACCGCAAAATATCAGTTCTCCGGGCATCGGCCAGTGCTCCGTTTTCTCCAAGCGTCTCCGGGTAGCGTCCCCCAGGAAATCGCCACATGCTGGGCAAACTGATCGGCGCGTCCAGGTGGAACTGGACGGTATTCGGCAAGCACCCCGTGGCCAAAGACTATTTTCAGATCAATCTGACCTCGCCGATGGCCAGCGCCTTTGCCCAATGGGTGGATGCCGGTTTTCGGCAGCTTCCTGAACACTCGCGCCGCACCACGGTATGCTCATGGCGTTTCTGGGCCAAGGGGCAGAAAAAAGGGACCACACTGTGTGGCTTGGGAAAAAGCAGCAGTGACAGCCTTGGAAGGCCCTACCCCATGATGATTATCGGGGAAGGTGCATTGGACCAATGGGAGAAATCCTGGCATTTAATGCTGGTTGGTCTGGGACCGACCTGGGAGACACTCGAGTATGCTTCCACACGACGGCTGAGAAGCCTTGACCAGTTGGAAGCCGATATCAACCACCTGGAGACGCCCCGCAAACAATGGCGGCGGGCAAGAGAGACGAACCACGAGGAGCCGTTCGAAGATCTGCCGGAATGGAAAAACAATAAAATCATCTTTTCCGGTGTCAGAGAGAAGGTGCAAGCGCTTGAAACAGACGGCAGGCTGTTGATTCCACTGGACAGCCAGGGCGTCACGGACCCCTTTCAACTGGCCCTGGCATGGCACCTGGCCTTGAAGGATTGTCTATCGCCGGTTCCGAGCACCGTGTTCATGGGCGGCAGTCCGGAAAAGACCCTTCTTGCACTTTACTGCCGACCGCTATCGTCGGACGACTTTTCCGTGCTGTGGTCGGTTTAACTTGCCATTTATGGTGCGCGTGAGAAATGATGGTCTTGCTTTCAGGATCGCCGAGGGGTGTTTTTGCCTGAATAAATCATTGTATCGATTCCAGCAATCAGGTCAACCGTCTCCTCGCCGTCACTTAGGCAGGCGGTCAATTCAGCAGCGACCCGCGCATCGTTGTGCTGTGGCCGGGATCGCAACAATCCGCGAAAAACCGAAGCGGCCTCCCCACGTTCAGAACCGGAATAGGAGGTGAAGAATAAAGGTTTACAGTTCGACCCCTAAATGATATAAATGATATAATAATAGTAAGTTATTTGATATTATCATGTTCGACACCCTATATCCATACGGAATCCTTGAAACCGATGGATACATGCCGCATCCTGATAGCCCTCGCTGACCTATATCCCTTTAGGTGAGAAAGGGTGGCAAAAGTCACATATTCAAGCAACAACGATCATCCATTCATAGAGGTTAGCCGTGACCCATTTCAGCGTTGACGCACTCCTCAGCGAAATTTCACCTGACGCCCCCTGCGGAGAGGACATTTCCTATGATGTTGCCTTTCTGGAACTCGAGCGAATCGCCCAGGGCAAGGCGGAGACACAGGTGGGTGACTATGTTCAGGAAAGTGAGGAACCCGATTGGAAGCAGGTCTTTCGCCGGAGTCTCGAACTACTCGCCCGCAGCCGGGATCTCAGACTAATCCTTTACTTGACCGCCGCGTCGCTCCGATTGACCGGTTTATCGGGTTTCCGCGATGGCCTCGCCTTGCTATGCGGTGTGCTGGAGCACAACTGGGAGCACGTCTTTCCACAGCTGGATCCCGAAGATGACAATGACCCGTTGGAGCGGATCAATATCATCAGTGCCTTGTCACCGCCATCGACGACGATGAGCGATCAGGACCCGATGAAATTCATTTCCCGGTTGATGGAGATCCCACTGTGCGTACCAAAGGACACGCGCCTACCCCGGGTGAGCCTGCGTCACATGCTGATGGCATCTGGTGAACTGCCGACCCCCGAAACAGAAGCCAATGCGATACCTTCACCGCAGATCATCGACGCCGCTTTCGAACAAACCGACATCGAAGATCTGCAGACCACGGGTCAGATGCTGCGCGGGTGTATCGACCATCTCGCCGCCTTGGATGCCCTGCTGATTGAGCGGGTGGGAACAGCAGCGGCTCCCAATTTCAGCAGGCTGGAGCATCTTTTGCAGCAGATGCAATCCAAAACAGCCATGTACATGGAGCGCAGGGGATATGGCCCGGATGCATCACTGCCCAAGCAGACCGAGGAAAAAATGGAAAGCGACGCAGACAGGAATCGATCCCGTTCAAGCGAATCCCAGGCAGGCACCGACGACCAGGCAGTTCCTACCGGTGATGCCTCTGGACGGGCGTTGTCCGGTCGGATCACATCGAATCACGATGTGCTTAGGGCCTTGGACATGATTATCAATCACTACGAACAGAAGGAACCATCCAGCCCGGTACCACTGCTGATCAAGCGGGCCAAGCGTCTTGTCGGTAGAAGTTTCGTGGACATCATTCGCGACCTTTCACCGGATGCCATGTCTCAAGTGCAATTGGTCAGTGGGGAGGCGGATCCGCCCGAAGATTGATTGACAATATCGGGGTTCGTAGACATCTTAAAAAACAATGCAACCCATCGGTATCAATGGGTACCGGGTAGATAAAAGAAGGGAGAAACCATCATGGCCAAAGGAAAAGCAAGCAGCCAGAAATTTATTGCACGCAATCGAGCACCGCGGGTACAGATCGAGTATGATTTGGAGACCTACGGCGCGGAGCAGACCATCAACCTGCCTTTCGTGATGGGCGTGATGGCCGATCTATCCGGAAAGCCGGAAGAGGCGCTACCCGCCGTTGCCGAACGAAAATTTTTGGAAATCGATGTGGATAATTTTGATGAACGCATGAAGTCAGCCAAACCGCGGGTTGCATTCCAGGTTCCCAACACCTTGACCGGTGAGGGCAACCTCAACGTCGACCTGACGTTTGAGAGTATGGATGATTTCTCACCAGCTGCAGTGGCCCAGAAGGTCGATGCCCTGAGCAATCTGCTCAAGGCCCGCACGCAATTGGCCAACTTGGTGACCTATATGGATGGCAAAGGGGGCGCCGAAGAGCTGGTTGCCAAGCTTCTCAGCGATCCGGCGCTCATGCAGGCGTTGTCCTCGACCCCCAAACCGGATGAAGGGTCTGAAAAGAAGGAAGGGGAAGGTTGATCATGGCAGAGTTAAAAAAAGATACTGCTGCAGAAGCGGCAGCCGCGCAACCCATGGAGATGAGTGAGTTTGAGGGGCTGCTTCAAAAGGAGTTCAAACCCAAGACGGATCGGGCACGCGAGGCGGTGCAAACCGCTGTGCAGACCTTGGCGGCACAGGCGCTGGAAAAGACGGCATTGATCTCAGACGATGCCATCCGGACAATAGAAAACATGGTCGCCGAAATCGATAAGAAGCTCAGCGAACAGATCAATCTGATCATGCATCATGCGGATTTTCAGCAGTTGGAAGGCACCTGGCGCGGCTTATCCCACCTGGTCAACAATACCGAGACGGATGAACAGCTCAAGATCAGGGTGTTCAACCTGTCCAAGAAAGATCTGGGCAAGACCCTTAAAAAATACAAGGGGACCGCCTGGGATCAGAGTCCCATTTTCAAGAAGTTGTACGAGGACGAATACGGTACACCCGGCGGCGAACCCTATGGTTGCATCATCGGCGACTATCAATTCGATCACACGCCAAAAAATGTAGAGATGTTAAGTGGCATGGCCCAGATTGCCGCGGCAGCCCATGCACCGTTCATTTCGGCCGCCGCGCCGGGACTGATGAACATGGATACCTGGCAGGAGTTGGGGAATCCCCGGGATTTGACCAAGATTCTACAAACCGCCGAGTATGCTTCCTGGCGTTCCCTCCGGGATTCGGATGACTCCCGGTACATCGGGCTGACGATGCCCAGGTTTTTGTCACGCATTCCTTACGGCGCAAAAACCGAGCCGGTGGAGGAGTTTGATTTCGAAGAAGACACCGAAGGGGCCGATCATTCCAAATACTGCTGGTCCAATTCGGCCTATGCCATGGGAGTCAACATCAACCGGGCGTTCAAACTCTACGGCTGGTGTTCGCGAATCCGTGGAGCCGAGAGCGGCGGCATGGTGGAGGGATTGCCGACCCATACGTTTCCCACGGATGATGGTGGCGTAGACATGAAATGTCCGACCGAAATCGCCATCACCGACCGTCGGGAAGCCGAATTGGCCAGGAATGGCTTAATGCCTCTCTCCCACTGGAAGAATACCGACTATGCGGTATTTGTGGGCGCCCAATCATTACATAAACCGGCGGAGTTCGATGACCCCGATGCCACGGCCAATGCAGCCCTGGGTGCACGGTTGCCGTATCTATTTGCGACCTGTCGCTTTGCCCACTACCTGAAGTGCATCGTGCGCGACAAAGTGGGATCCTTTGCGGAACGAAACGAAGTGGAATCCTGGCTGAACAACTGGATCACCAAATATGTCACCACGGACCCGACCGCTTCGGAAAGTGTCAAGTCCCGGTACCCCCTGTCTGCCGCGGAAGTGGTGGTCGAAGATATTGAGGGCAATCCGGGATACTACAGCGCCAAGTTCTTCTTGCGTCCCCATTATCAGTTAGAAGGCCTGAGCGTATCCCTGAGACTGGTCTCCAAGCTCCCATCGGCCAAGGGAGGAGCGTAATTCCATTTTTTTCCGAACCCGTTTCAAAAAACCTAACTTCTGCCGGAACCGGCCATGGTTCGCAGTTCAATCCTGAATTGCTGAATGTAATCCTGCGATTGAAATGATCGGCCACCTTGGCCGCAGCCGCCTGGCACCGTTCTGGTATGGGTTGATCACGTTTCTCATATTTAAGTGGGGGGGCTATGCAAGCTGAACACTATCTTCAAACCGGCGACCTTGAAAAGGCGCTGGCTGCCCTCACGGAGACGATCCGCAGTGACCCCTCAAAAGTGGAACTGCGTATCTTTTTATTCCAGCTGCTCAGTGTCCTTGGACAATGGGACAGGGCCATTACGCAGCTGAACGTTGCCGCCGAGATGGATTCAGACGCTTCGCTCATGGCCCAGGTCTATCGTCCTGCACTGAACTGTGAGGTGTTACGTTCGGCTGTCTTTCAAGGCCAACGAACCCCTTTGATTTTTGGTGAGCCGTTGGAATGGATGGTTTGGCTGACCCAGGTGCCCGGCCTTATCGCTGCCGGTAAACACGAAGCGGCAGCTGATCTGCGCGATCGCGCCTTTGAATCGGCCCCCGCCATCTCGGGCCGCATTGACGGTCAGCAATTCGCCTGGATTGCGGATGCCGACACAAGGCTCGGGCCGACCCTTGAAGCCATCGTCAACGGAAAGTATTATTGGATCCCTTTCGAGCGGATTCGAGAGATTCGGATCAACAAGCCGGTCAACCTCCGTGATGTAATCTGGGCCACGGCAACGTTCACCTGGGTCAACCAGGGGCAGGCGGTGGGCCTGATACCCAGTCGCTATCCCGGTTCGGAAGCCGCGGAAGACAGTTCTTATCGGATGGGTCGAAAAACCGACTGGCAGGATTCCGGAGACAATCTCATTTTTGGAATCGGCCAGCGCATGCTGGCCACCGACCAGGGGGAGTATCCGCTGTTGGAGATTCGGGAGCTGTTCCTCGACCCTTCCGACGGCCAATCTGAGGAGAAGCCAGCGCATGGCTGAATTGACGCCGTCGGAAAAACTGCAGCCATGCCTGCTGGACCGGTTGACTGACGATGAGCCTCACAAGCAGCAGGAGAGCAGGAATCAACGCGTGATGAGCACGCAACGATATCGCCAGGCGGTGCTTCGCGATCTGGCATGGCTGCTGAACACATACGCCAATGCGGAACAAGACGGTTTGGACGAGTTCGAGGAAGTCCCATCGTCGGTCTTGAACTTTGGGGTGCAGAATGCGGCGGGGTTGACAGCGTCCAGCCTGAGTGTAGATGAAATGCGCTATCGATTGGCCGAAGCGCTTCGACGCTTTGAGCCACGCATCATTCCCAATACCATCTCCATCGTCATGTCGGCTGACAAGGAGGAGATGAACAGTCGCTCCATTCGCTTCGAGATCCGTGGGAGCCTCTGGAGTCAACCCATCCCCGAATCGCTTTTTATCAAAACCGAATTGGATCTCGAAACGGGCAAGTGTAAACTCAATCGGTGAAACTGTGGACAGACGACTATTAAGGTATTACAACCGTGAACTTCAGCACTTGCGGGGTACAGCCGGCGAATTTGCACGGGAATTTCCCAAGGTTGCCGGTCGTCTCTCGCTAGATGAATTCGCCTGCGGCGACCCTTACGTGGAACGGTTGCTGGAAGGGTTTGCTTTTCTTGCTGCGCGAGTTCACTTGAAATTGGATTCCGAGTTTCCCCAGTTTACCCAATCCATGCTGGAGACGGTTTATCCCCACTACCTGTCGCCGACACCTTCGATGGGCGTTGTGGCGTTCAAGGTTGACCCGGCGCGGAGTGACCTGGAAAATGGGTTCGAGATTCCGCGTGGTACGGTGCTTCGATCGGTGATCGGCAATGATAACAGCACCTCGTGTGAGTACCGTCCGGGACATTCGGTTATGCTTTGGCCGGTCAAGGTCATCGACGCCGAGTATCTCGCCCGTGACCTTGGCACGCTGGCGCCTCCCTCCTCAATCGCCTCGCCCAAGGCAGCTATTCGAATTCGTCTTGAGACCCCGGCTGATTCTTCTTTTTCCAATTTCAACATCGACGCGTTGACCTTTTTCATTCGCGGTGCGGAAGATTTTCCTACGCAGGTCTATGAACAGATTTTTGCCCACGGGATGAATGTATTGGTCCAGCCGACAGAAAAACCCTTTGCCTGGCGGACGGTTCTGCCGGCTGCCAATATCTGCCAAGTTGGATTTACCGATGAAGAAGCACTCCTGCCCGTCGGGCCCCGTTCATTCATCGGCTATCGATTGTTGCAAGAGTATTTCGCTTTTCCCCAGCGGTTTTTATTCTTCCAAATTAAAGGCCTGCGTGAAGGGTTCAAACGTTGTGGAAGCAACGTTGTCGATCTGGTTATTCTACTTGATGATGAAGCGTTGGAACTTGAAAACCAGGTTGATGCCGGCAATTTTTTGTTGCACTGCGCACCGGTGGTCAACCTGTTTCCGAAACGGGCCGATCCCATTCACCTGTCCGATAAAGTCTCCGAGTTTCACGTCGTGCCCAGTCGGACACGCCCAATGGATTTTGAGGTCTACCAGGTGCAACGGGTCACCGGTTATGGCGTGCGCGCCGAAGAGAAGCGGGAGTTTACTCCTTTTTACGCGCTCAACGATATTGAAGAGACAAATGGCAGCGGCGCATACTTCACGGTAAACCGCATCCCCCGCTTGATGTCGAGCAAGGAAAAGCAGCAAGGACGTCGTTCCAGCTATGGGGGCAGTGAAGTATTTTTATCCCTCGTCGACGCTGCGTCAGCACCCTACCGGTCCGATTTGCGCCAACTCTCTGTAAAAACCCTCTGCACCAACCGTGATCTTCCCATCCAAATGAGTATTGGCCGGGGAAAAACGGATTTCAACCTCGACATCAGTTCGCCGGTGGATTCCGTGCGTTGTGTATCGGGACCCACCACGCCGCGCCCTTCCAATAGCGAGGGCGAGGTCAGCTGGCGAATGATCAATCACCTGAGCCTTAATTATCTCTCCCTGGTGGACAGCCCTGATGGCAAAGGATCCGGGGCAATTCGTAACCTTTTCAGCCTCTATTGTGACCCCAGCGACCATCAATCCAGAAAACAGATTGAGGGGGTGTTGGCGATCAACAGCCGGCCGATTACCCGCCGGATCAGCGACCGGGGGCAGATCGCTTTTATCCGTGGTCTGGAGATTGTCCTGGAATTTGACGAAGCGGCCTTCGAGGGAACCGGGGTTTTTCTACTGGGGGCCGTGATGAACGTCTTCTTTTCGAAATATGTCTCCATCAACTCGTTCACCGAAACGGTGATCAAAACCCGCGAACGCGGAGAAATCATGCGATGGCCAGCAAACCTGGGAACCAGGCACACCCTATAGATCTGCGGTTCCTCGAGAACCCTGCCGGACTCAGTTTTTATCAGGTCGCCCGACGGGTGGAATGCGGGTTCTCGGATAAACCCCGTCTGGGCTACGCGACCCGCGCGGCGGACGATCCCATTCAATTTTGTCAGGAGCCTTCCCTGAGTTTTGCACCCGCCACGCTCCAGCGCTTTGAACGTCATCAGAAGACCGGCAAGCCCCGTCTCTTGGTATCCTTCCTGGGTTTGCTCGGGCCCCAGGGTCCCATGCCGTTGCATGTTACCGATTACGTTCATGACCGTAATCTGAATCATGACGACCCGACGCTGGCCCGTTTTTTCGATATCTTCAATCACCGCATGATCAGCCTGTTCTACCGGGCGTGGGCCTGCAATCGTCAGGCGGTGAGCCACGACCGGCCCGATGAAGACCGCTTCGCTGCCTACATCGGAAGCCTGATTGGCATCGGCCATGACTCCCTCAATAATCGCGATGCGGTCCCCGATGCGGCCAAACTGCATTTTTCCGGGCACCTTGCCTGCCAGACACGCCATGCCGAGGGACTGCGCGCCATCCTGAAGAACTATTTCGGCATCGAGACAACCATTGAAGAGTTTATCGGCCTTTGGATCAGGGTGCCTGACCGATACCGGTGCCGATTGGGCCAATCGCCCGACACGGCCACGGTGGGTGTCAACGCGGTCGTCGGTTCGCAGGTCTGGAGCTGCCAGCAAAAGTTCAGGATCGTGATGGGCCCCATGAACCTGGATGACTACGAGCGGATGTTGCCCGGGAGCGAGAGCTTTGCCAGATTAAAGGCCTGGGTGAGAAATTATGTGGGCGATGAACTGAGCTGGGAATTGCAGCTGATCCTCAAGGCAGCCGAGGTGCCGGCGGTGCGTCTCGGAGAATCGGGAAGCCTGGGGAGGACCACGTGGCTCAAAAACCTGCCTTTTGAAAAAGACGTCGACGACCTGATCGTTGAAGCCGATGCGGCCTGAAAATAGGGCATTGGAAAAACAAATCACTGGCAACCCTTCCCGCACGGTTAAGGAATGAATGAACTTACAATAGGTTGAACAAAACAACAAAGGAGCCACTATGGCGGAGATAAGCCGTACAGCCCTGTTTGGTAAATTGAACAGCCTCGCCTACAAATCGATTGAGAGCGCTACGGTATTTTGCAAGATGCGGGGCAACCCCTATGTGGAGCTGCTGCACTGGCTGCACATGGTCCTGCAGCTGCAGGATTCGGACATGCATCATATTATCAACCACTACGATCTCAACCCGTCGCGGCTGGCGTCCGACATGACTGCGTCCCTGGACAGCCTGCCGCGGGGGGCCACATCCATTTCCGATTTCTCACCCCACCTGGAGGAAGCGGTCGAAAGGGCGTGGGTCTACAGCACGCTGCTCTTTAACGAATCCCAGGTTCGCACCGGACACATGGTGATCGCGCTGTTGAAGGCGCCGGGCCTGAAGGCCGTATTGCCCGGAATTTCTCCTGAATTCAGCAAGATCAAGCTCGAAGACCTGTCGGATAAGTTTGCCTCCATCGTTGACGGTTCACCCGAGGATACTCTGGCGGCCCAGGACGGTTCCCGGGTGGGAGGCGGTGTTGCCCCCGGAGAGGCCAGCGGTGCGGTGGCGCCGGCTGTCATGGGCAAACAGGAGGCGCTGGCCCAGTTCTCCGTGGACCTGACGGAGACCGCCCGCAAGGGGTCGCTCGACCCGATCCTGGGCCGGGATGATGAGATCCGGCAGATTATCGATATCCTCATGCGCCGCCGCCAGAACAACCCCATCCTCACCGGCGAGGCCGGCGTTGGCAAGACAGCGGTTGTGGAGGGCTTTGCCCAGCGTATCGTTTCGGGGGACATCCCACCGCCGCTGCGGGACGTCTCCGTGCGCACCCTCGACCTGGGACTGCTCCAGGCCGGTGCGAGCATGAAGGGAGAGTTCGAGAACCGGCTGCGCCAGGTAATTGAAGAGGTCCAGGGGTCGCCCAAACCGATCATTCTCTTCATCGATGAAGCCCACACCCTGATTGGGGCCGGCGGGGCCGCGGGTTCAGGGGATGCGGCCAATCTGCTCAAGCCTGCCCTGGCACGAGGGACATTGAGAACGATTGCGGCGACCACATGGGCCGAGTACAAAAAATATTTTGAAAAGGACGCCGCCCTGACCCGACGATTCCAGGTGGTGAAAATCGACGAACCGTCCGAAGAGAAGGCGATTATCATGATGCGGGGCCTGGCCGGCGTCAGTGAAAAACATCACCGGGTGCAGATACTCGACGAAGCGCTGGTGGCTTCGGTCAAGCTTTCCCATCGCTATATCCCCGCACGCCAGCTGCCCGATAAATCGGTCAGCCTGTTGGACACGGCTTGTGCCCGGGTTGCCGTGAGCCTGCATGCCACCCCACCAGCGGTGGAAGCATGCCGACGGCGCATCTCCGCCCTGGAAATGGAAAATGAGATCCTGGCCCGCGAAGAGGCCCTGGGGATGGTTCGCCAGGCACGGCGACGCGAGATTGACGATCAGTTGACCTGTGAGGTCGAGGCGCTGAAACAGCTTGAAGATGGATGGCAGAAGGAAAAGGACCTCGTCGACCAAATTCTTGAGTTGAGAGGCAGCCTTCGTGCCGGTACCGGGCAGCCCATCGACGGCAAGCTGGCCCAAGGCGATCCTGCGGAAGAGGGGACCGAGGTCGAACCGGAAATGGAGGGGACGGCGCAAACGAAAAATAAAAACGGTACGCTCAGCCCAGACGAACGCGAGGCCATGGTGGCTGAACTCAAGGGCCTGATGGCCACGCTCAGTGAACTCCAGGGCGAATCGCCGTTGATTCTGCCCAGCGTTGATGAACAGGCCGTGGCCTCCGTTGTCGCCGATTGGACCGGGGTTCCCGTTGGCCGGATGGTGAAAAATGAGATCGACGCCATTATGCACCTGGCCGACACGCTTGAGCAGCGCGTCATCGGACAGCGACACGCTTTAGACACGATCGCCCTGCGCATGCGGACCTCGCGGGCGAAATTGGAGAACCCGGGAAGGCCGATCGGCGTCTTTATGTTGGTGGGACCCAGCGGGGTCGGCAAGACGGAATCCGCGCTTGCCTTGGCCGAGGCGCTTTACGGGGGCGAGCAGAACGTGATCACCATCAACATGAGTGAATTTCAAGAAGCCCACACCGTCTCGACCCTTAAAGGATCGCCGCCGGGTTATGTCGGATACGGAGAGGGCGGCGTGCTCACCGAAGCGGTGCGCAGGCGGCCGTATAGTATCGTGCTGCTCGACGAAGTGGAAAAGGCCCACAAGGACGTTCACGAAATATTTTTTCAGGTTTTTGACAAGGGGCGCATGGAAGACGGAGAGGGGCGGATGATCGACTTCAAGAATACGATTATCCTGCTCACCAGCAATGTGGGCTCCGATCTGATCATCAACATGTGCAAGGATCCTGAACTCATGCCGAACCCCGAGGGGATTGGCAAGGCGCTGCGCGAACCCCTGCTGAAAGCTTTTCCCGCGGCATTTCTGGGCCGGCTGGTCGTGGTGCCGTTTTATCCTTTAGGTGACGAGGTGCTGCGTAAAATTGTAAGGCTACAACTGGGTCGCATTGAAAAACGAATCCAGGAGAACCACGGCATACCGTTTACCTATGACGATGCGGTTGTCGAGCTGGTCAACAGCCGCTGTACGGAGGTGGAGAGCGGCGCACGTACGGTGGATGCCATTTTATCCCATACCCTGTTGCCCGAAATCAGCAGTGAAATTCTTGCGCGCATGCTGGAAGGCCATCCGTTGACCCGGATTCACGTCGGGGTAGAAGACGCCGGCTTTGCCTATTCATTTACCTGAGCCGCAGGGCATGGTTAGTTGATCAATGGCCAAGGCGATTCAATGCTTAGCCGGCGGCCGGATCCCAGCGAAAATTCCTTAACACGCACAAAGGAGGTAACGATGGCAGCTTACATTAAATTCGACGGCGTGGACGGTGAGGCAATGGACAAGGATCATAAGGGCTGGAGTGATCTCCTCTCCTTCGGCCAGGGACTGCACCAGCCGGGGGGCGGCGCCGCTGGACCGACGCGACGCCGGGGGGATGTCATCCTCGAGGACATTGTTTTAACCAAAGCGCTGGATAAATCCGGCCCCAAGATTGCCGAGGGATTGTGCAAAGGCAAAGTCTACCCCAAGGTGGAGATTCACCAGACAGCGTCCTACACCGATGCCGGCCGGGTGACCTACTATAAATATGAGCTGAAGAACGCGTTGGTGACCAGCTACAACGTCAGTGGCAGCGGCCAGTCGGATGAGGTTCCGACGGAGCAATTTGCATTGAACTTCGAGGAGATCAAAGTCACCTACACCGAGACGGATAGAGCAGGCAAATCGAAAGGCAACGTGGAGTATTCCTGGAAGGTGGAGGAAGGCGAGGCCTAAGAAAATCGCGATTTTCGCTCCGCTGGGCGACAATGGTGACCTGGCTGTGGTTTCTGACCCGCACGTCCGATTGCCGCATCGACTAGGAAAAATGGTACCGGAGATCGTCAAGCAGGTGTTCAGCGATCGTGGATTCAGTGACATTCAGGATCGGCTTTCTGTCAGCTGCCGCACGTGGACCTGCTGCGTGCATTACTGCGAGACGGATTTCAACTTCGGCAATCGCTTGATGGAGCAGGAAGGGATATAGGATTACTTTCTGCACGAAAAAGATAAATGCACGATTTGAAATCTGTTCTGCCGTCCAATTCCGGCCGGCGCGCTCAGCCACGAAACCGTTGATCCATGGTGCCCAGACCGCCGTGGTCACGGGGGCGTGATATCGGTCACCTTGCCGGGCGGGTGACCACGGATATTCCATGTAATGAAAACGCACCAATCTGCTTGGATGGCCTTGCCTCCCACCGCGATACTTTCCACCTGATGATTACTTTAGCGAACCGTTGCTACCATCCGATGACGCGGCCATGGGTAACGTCGGTTGCCACCGGATGGCGACATTGATTACTTGAATAAACAACGGTGAAGGTACGATAACGGTTTTTAGGGCTTTGCCCAGTGAACCGTTTAGGAAGGAATCCGGCAGTCAGTCGTGAAATGCGTTTGCGCAAAAGGGAATACAAGGCTCAGGCCTGGATTGACGTTGGGGAAAATACGTTAAATTTGTCAATTCATTTGCATGCGCCATGAAACGTGTTTATTTTTTGTTTCAACTTAGCCTTTATCATCTGCAGCCTGCCATAATGCATCGGACGTCCCAATGCCAGGCATGACGGTTCTAAAAACTGCAGATGGCACAGTTCTATATATCTTTCGTTTACTGCTGTTGAGTAGGGACACAGTAAAAGCAACCAATCACAGATCTACCACCTAATATCGTTAGTGTTCGTGGCGCATTGCATGTTTCGAGTCAATGCGCTGCAACCAGCTCATCAATTGACGAACACGCAACAAACGACAAACAATAGCAATCCTTTTTGTTTGCCGCATGCATCTAACCAGTTCGCAGAGAAGGAGGAAAGCATGGCAGCTTTTATTAAATTTGATGGCGTGGACGGTGAGGCAAAGGATAAAGATCATAAAGCCTGGAGCGATCTGTTATCCTTCGGACAGGGACTGCATAAGCCGGGTGCTGCCGCCACCGGGGCGACGCGTCGCCGGGGCAGCGTCGTCTTTGACGACATTCAAGCAACCAAAGGGTTGGACAAGTCGAGCCCAAAAATTGCCGAGGCGGTATGCAAAGGCAAGGTCTTCCCCAAGGTGGAAATCGACGTGACGGCATCTTTCACCGATGCCGGACGAGCAACTTACTATCGATATGAACTGAAAAACGTTATGGTCACAAGCTACAACGTCGGCGGCAGTGGCCAGGCGGAAGAGGTGCCGGTGGAGGATTTTGCGTTGAACTTCGAGGAGATCAAAGTCACCTACACCGAAAATGACAGTGCGGGCAAGAAAAAAGGCAACGTCGAGTACAGTTGGAAAGTGGAAAAAGGCGAGGCCTAAGCAATAGGTGAACGCATTAAACGGCGGGGCGCTGTGATCCAGGCCCCGCAACTAAGTGCCCCTATTCGTCAACCATTCGTTGCATAACTGCTGCGGCTGTTTTTTTAAGGCAGCGCACCGCTGCTTTGTACCCCCGTGCCGGATTCCATTTTCTACATAGTAAAAATCGTCTGATTCAATCACCTTAGTTTCAGGAGGGTCGTATCATGCCGCAAGCCACTCAGGCCACTCGACATATCGCAATAGAGAGTCCTTTGGGCGAAGATGTGCTGCTGCTCCAGCGTTTTTCCGGCCGTGAAGCGATCAGTGGCCTGTTCGAATTCGATCTCGACCTGTTGAGCGAAAACCATGAGATCGACTTCGATGACATCATCGGTCAGAATGTAACCATCAGCATGGTCCTGAAGGAGGGAGGCAAGCGCTATTGGAACGGATTCATCAGCCGTTTCGTGCAGGGCGTGTCTACCAGCACCAAGTTCGCCCAATACCGGGCGACGATGGTGCCCTGGCTCTGGTTTCTGACCCGCACGTCCGATTGCCGCATTTTCCAGGAGAAAACGGTGCCGGAGATTGTCAAGCAGATGTTCAACGACCAGGGGTTCAGCGATATCGAGGATCGGCTCTCCGGCAGCTATCCAACATTGATCTACTGCGTGCAGTACCGGGAGACGGATTTCGCCTTTGTCAGCCGGTTGATGGAGCAGGAAGGCATCTACTATTATTTTAGGCACAAAAGGGGCAAATGCACCCTCGTCCTTTGCGATTCCCTGAGCAAGCATGACCCGTATGGCGGTTACGAACAGATCGATTTCGCGCCCGACGCAAACAGCTCGGCGATTCCGGAGCGGATCACGGCCTGGACAGTGGACAAACAGGTCCGGTCGGGGAAATTCGCCCACACCGACTACAACTTCACCAAGCCAAGCACCTCCCTGATGAGTGCCGAAGAGAACCCCAAAGGACATGCCCGGGCCAACTACGAAATCTATGAGTACCCAGGCAGGTATCCGGAAAAAGCCGACGGCGATAAATATGCCAAGGTGCGCATGGAAGCGCTGGCCCGACCTCACGAAGTCTGCAGCGGAAAGACGGACGCACGCGGCGTTTGTGCGGGCCATCTGTTTTCCCTGGCCAAGCATACACGCGGGGACCAGAACCGGCAGTACCTGGTTCTCTCCACCCACCACCAGGTCGCCGCCGAAGGCTATGAGACATCCGGCGGGCAGGAGGAGTCGTGTGCCTGCGCCTTTACGGCCATCCCGGGTAACGTCCAATTCCGGCCGGCGCGCACGACCCCCAAACCGGCCATCCACGGCACCCAGACCGCCGTCGTCACCGGTCCCTCCGGGGAAGCGATCCACACGGACGAACACGGGCGGGTCAAGGTTCAGTTCCACTGGGACCGGGAAGGCAACTTCGATGAGAACAGCTCCTGCTGGATCCGGGTCAGTCAGCAATGGGCCGGGGCCGGTTGGGGGGCCATGTTCATTCCGCACATCGGCCAAGAGGTAATCGTCGACTTCGAGGAGGGCGATCCGGACCGGCCGCTCATTACCGGCCGCGTCTACAACGGCAACAACAAACCGGCCGATGCCCTGCCGGATGAAAAGACCAAGAGCGTTGTACGTAGCAGGAATGACAACGATATCGTCATCGAAGACAAGGAAGGCGAGAAGTTCATCCAGATCAAACAGGCCAACGGCAACGAGATCTACCTGCACGAAGAGACGCCGGACATCGAGATCAAGCAGGAGTGCGGCAACAAGATCCACATGAAAGCCTCCGGGCCCGACATCGAAATTACCCAGGAGTGCGGCAACCAGATCCTCATGCGCGAAGAAGAGGGGATCCAGATCCGGGATAAATACGGCAACGAGGTGGTGTTGAATGCCGCCGACGGCTTTATGCGGCTGGCCTCACCCAGCCACAATTCATTTATCGAACTCGGCAAAAGCATTGTATTCTCAACCGACAGCAATAACGAAAGCCTGATATCTGGGGATGCAAAATTCACCGTTTTGGGTGCCACGAATGAAGTTTTTATTGGGGCAAAAGGATCACAGACGGTAGGGCTGCAATCGGAAATATTCGCGGGTGGCAAGCACGAGACGATGCTCGGGGCAAAGATCGGCTTGAACGCTGCCAAGGAATACACCTATAATATTCTAAATCGTACTAGGGAAGGGAAAGGAGATTTAACCTATAGAGCGATAGATGAATTGATACTGAGCGGTGGTGAAGGTACGTCTGAAGTGGTTTTAAATAAGCGTAAGGCCCGCATGAAATCAGGCTCAAATTCAATAAAAATCCGTCCGGACGGAGATCTTAAAATCAGGCATAAGGAAGGTAGTGGGGACCTGATGCTTTACAGCAATAACAATATTGTTATCGAAACGTCCAAGGAAATCCATATTAAAGGCAGCAAGGTTTACTCAAAAAAAGGCGAATTTCGTACCAAGAGTATTAAGAGTTCTTGAATGGTTGCAGAACTTTCAATGCGTTCAAACCGTAACCCTGCTCAGCAGCGAATTTGCCGGGGCGGCCGAACCTCCAGATCTTTCTGGTCAATCGAAGAAGGTATGCAGCATGGATGTCAAGGGAATTGCAGTATTGGTTATCGGTTTATTGGTTGCCGGCTCAGCTTTGTACGTTGGATTGTGGAAGTTTCTTTACATCGATTTGACAATGCGTGGGTGGACAGCCGCGAAAACCAACTACCCGCGACTGGCTGAAAAAATGAATCTGGCCTTTAAGCAAGCCGCCCTCAATCATCATATCGGCGAGATCAGCGGCGTGTTCAATGGCTGCCAGGTGGCAGTCAAACCAGACGAAAATGCAGCCATCGAAGTGCGTTTTCACGCCACACCGGATCTGTTCCTGTCATCGATCGATCCAGAAAATATGGATCCTTATCACGGAATGGTGCGTTTCGATAGCGACAATGCCGCGTTTAACCGGTATTTTCTTACGCGATTTGCCAATCCGGCCATTTCGTCGGCGTTAAGAGAACAATCCAGCGCCCTTGAGTTTGTGCATCTTTTCGTCAAAAAGTGGGCGCGACCCATTCAACGCTTCGATATTTCGCGCAATGGGATTGCGTGTCGCTTCAAATATGGTGGGCAAACCTATATCCCTACCACTGTACTCGAATCGATTTTACCGGAACTGTGCAGCTTCGCCCAATCATTTGAAGCACTGTTGCCACCAACAGATCACCCTGCACCGGCGCAACCGGATGCCGGCTCAGCCGGCGCACCCGTCAACGATTGAAAATATAGGGCCTCCCTTTGGATATATTCAACGACACCCCATTTTGTTTTGCCAACATTGCCGGGCGGATTCCCTTTCCGGGCCACTCGCTGACGCTGATCGTCAAGGCCACCTTCGACCTCGTGCCGGATGGCGCGGTGGTCCCTTCCCAAGAGCAGCAGATGACCACCGGCGACGCTTTCTATGAAGACGACGAGGAGATGCAGGGCAGCTTGCGCTATGCCTCCGATTTTGCCTATTTCAAACCGCTGGCCGACCTCACGCTGGTCGGCCACTGCCATGCGCCCAAGGGTCATCGGGCATCCGCGCGCCGGGTCGGCTTTGCCGTCGGAGATGTCGGCAGCACACTGACCGTCTATGGTGACCGGCATTGGATCGGCCCGGTGGCCAGCGATCCCGAACCCTTTTCCAAAATGCCGCTGCGCTATGAATACAGTTACGGCGGCAAGGAGTTTTCCAAGAATCCGTCGGGCCGGGGATACGATAAGCAAAAGGATGCCAACGGTGCTGCCAAACGCTATCTGCCCAATATCATGCGGCCAGGCGAGCAACTGCTCACGCCGATCTCCAGGCTGCAGCCGGCCGGCTTCGGGCCGATTCACATGCAGTGGGAACCGCGCAGCGCCAAACTGGGATCTTACACGGGGAAGTATCTCACGTCCCGATGGCCCTGGTTTGCCGAAGACATGGATTGGCGACACTTTAACGCGGCGCCCGATGGGCTTCAGACGGCGTACTTGCGGGGCGACGAAGACCTCTATTTTGAAAATCTTCACCCGACACACCAGGCGTATCGTTCCAAACTGCCCGGTCGACAGGTCCGCTGCTTCGTCAACCGCATTACACCTGAAAAGAAAGATGTCGCCCAGTTCGCGGAAGTGACCATGAACCTGGACACCTTGTGGGTGGACATGGATGATGCCAAGGTGGTGCTGGTGTGGCGCGGCTGGACGCAGGTGTTGTCCGAGGAGTTCGAGGAGATCCAACACATTCTGGTTGCTTCGGAATCGTTGACTCAGAAACCGGAATCCGTCGATCATTACAAAGATCGGTTACATCAACGAATAAAGGACGAAGAGGAATTGTGGGAAGAGGCGCCGCCGGTAGAGGAACCCGAAGCTGAGGCCGACGACGATTTTGACAAACAAATGGCCTTAGCCGAGGACCGATACCGAAAAGCGATGGTCGATGCAGGCATGGATCCGGACCATCCGCCTGAACCCAGTCAGGAAGACAAACGCAAAGAAGCCCAAATCCTTGAACAACTGGGGATCGATCAATTGGATACGCCGGCACCGGAGATGACCCGAGCGACCGTGGCGGCCCAGTTCGAGGCAACGCGGAATATATCCGGGCTCCTCCTGGAAGGCTTCGACCTGTCCGGCATGGATTTTAGCGGCGGCAGCCTGCAGGAGACGGTCTTCTCGAACGCCGACCTTTCCGGTGCCCGATTTGACGGCGCGGATCTGACCGGGGCGGTGTTTGCCAACGCCAAGCTGCCCGGGTGCAGCTTCGAAAGCGCCGAATTGAAGAATGCTGACTTCTCGTCGGCGGATTGCTCACAGACCAACCTGCGCCGGGCGAAAATGAAGGATGCCATTTTCGACAATGCCCGTTTGGCCGGAGCCAGGATGGAAGACGTGGATGCCGGCGGCGCCAGTTTTATCGAGGCCGACCTGACTGGAGCCAACCTGACCCGTTCGAGATTGACCGGTGCCGATTTTTCGGACAGCAAACTGGTTAAGGCCGATTTGACCGGGGCGAATTTAGCCGAAGCCACCCTTGAGGGCGCTCACGGTCCCGGGGTGGTGATGAATGGCGCCGATTTGACTGAATTGCGGGCGTCTGAAAAATGCGTATTTTCCGGCGGCAGTTTCAAACAGGTGTCGGCGAAAGAATCCATCTGGGAATCGGCTGATCTGAGGGGCGCCGACTTTTCGTACTCAACCATGGAAGGCGCCAGCTTTGCCAAAGCCAACCTGACCGGCGCGCGCCTGCGCGCGGCGAGCATGAAATTCGCCCGATTTGACAAAGCGATCCTCAGGGAGGCGGACCTGGTCCTGGCCAACGGCTTTGAAAACAATTTTGTGAATGCGGACTTGACCCGCTGCGATTGTCGGCAGGCCAATCTTTATGGATCGGAATTCTTAAACGCGATGGTTGGCGGTGCGCAGTTTGACGACGCCAACCTCAAGATGACCAAACTCGCATAGTGGTGGACAGGATGACAGTGGACGGTATCCTTGATTTTGAAGCATTGTTGGAGAAGTTAAAAGCGGGAAAGGCAATTGATGGCGCGCTATTTTCAGAGAAGACGCTGGCCGGGTTGCACCTGACCGGGGCGCAGATGCTGTATACCAAATTCGATGCCTGCGACCTGTCGGCAATCGATCTTACCGGTGCCTGCATGCCGAACGTGCTGTTCAGCAAAAGCGTGCTCGGTGAAGCCGACCTGTCCGGCGCCGATCTTTCCGATGCCATTGTCATCAACACCAACGCAGGCAATGCCAGGTTTATCCGCGCCATACTGACCGGGGTGAAAGTTTATTCAGACAACCTCCCGGTGAAGGATTCTTCTCAAGTGAAGGTCTCTTTCGAGCAGATGAAATTGCCTGATTTCATGATCGACCAGCTTAAAGGCCTCGGCATTCTGGGTTTTACGGTTGGCGCCAGCAGCTTCAGCCATGCGGATTTCTCGTCTGCTTCGGCTGAGCGCTGCGAGTTCGAAGATACGGAACTGAACCGGGCCCGGTTTGTCGAAACCAATTTAGAAAAAAGCCGCTTTTTTCATTGTGATTTATCCGCTGCCGATTTTAGCCGGGCGCATCTCAAGCAGACCGAGTTTGACCAGGTCAATCTGTCCAACGCCGGCTTTGCGACCGCACTCATGACGGACAGCCGGATGCTCGCCTGCGATCTGAGTGGCTGCGATTTCGGCAGCGCCAACTTCGATGGGGTGGTTTTTGAGAACACCGATCTGCGGCCCATCAAACAACTGCCCGCCAGCCTGCAGCGATGTCAATTCATCGAATCCAACCTGACCGGCGTCGACCTGTCCTATCGGAATCTGAACGATACGGTGTTTGACGGCTCGGACTTGTCCGATGTCATTTTTTCTCGATCCAATCTCGAGAATATCTCGATCATCAATTGCCGGCTGACCGGAATCGACTTTTCGGGGATGAATTTGTCCAATGCCGACTTTTCCGGCGCGGACCTCCAACAGGCCAAATTCGTCGGCTGCCAGCTAAATGACGCCGACTTTTCCGGCGCAGACCTCACCGGTGCCGATTTTTCGCGTGCGTTTATCGCCGATGCGATTTTTTCCGAAGCGTGCCTGAAGGCGGCCGACTTCAGCGGCGCCAGCCTCGATGGCTGTGACATGGACCAATGCGATTTGGAAGGGATGAACCTTTCCGATGCCAAGATCCGAGGCGTTGATTTCGAGGCCGTGGACTTCACCCGGGTGACCCTGTCGGCCACCATCATGAATCTGTGTGAGATGAAAAATTGCCGTTTCGAAGGCATGAATCTGGCTGGGTGTGATTTTACCGACTGTGATCTCGAGGGCAGCAATCTGAAAAATGCCATCCTGGACAATGCCAACTGCAGGCAGGTCAATTTTTCCAGGGCCGATCTGTCCGGCGGGAGCTTGAGACAGGCCAAATGCCACACGGCCAATTTCACCAACGCCGCTTTGGCCGGCACCGCATTTCAGGCTGCCGATTTAAGATGTGCCTGTTTCACCGATGCAAGTGCCACTGGCGCAGTTTTTGAAGCGGCACGAATGGACCGGGTGGAGTTCACCCGAACGAATCTGACGGGCGCCCGCTTCGTGCGCGCATTCGCACCCTACGCCGATTTTTCATATGCCCTTTTACAGGACGCCGATTTGTCCCACGCCAATCTGCTTCAGGCAACCCTGCACATGATCAACGATCAGGGTGCCCGTTGGCGGGGCGCCAAGCGAAAACGAATAGAAAATACAGACAAAGACCGGGCCGAAGCTGAAATGTGGGCACCGCCTGTGCCGCAGGCCTGATGTCGATAGCCGCTTAAGCACCGGCCGATATAACATGATTGTAAGCGAAAAGGAGGAGCAGCATGCCACAATCCGCCACCATCGTTCCCCTGAATCCCATAACGCCAACCATCCAGCCCGCCACGGTGACGGGGCATGCGGATCCGGATGGTTACCTGCGGGTATGCCGACAGAGCGAGTCAGCGGACCGTCATGCCCGCCTGGCCATATACCCGCGGCCGACGCTGGCACCCGGCGACGAGGTGCTGACCATGACAGACGGCAGTGGAAGGGACTATATCGTGGGCATCCTGACATGTGCAAATGAAAGGCAGGAAACCACGGCGGCGATTCGGTTAGGCGATGGGGCCGTTGCCCGCATCGATCGCACTTCAGACAACGAATCGCTGAAATTGTTTTCGCCGAAAAATGAACTGCTGATCGACTACCAGTCCCAGACCGGCACCGTGCGGGTCAACGCGGCGTCGGGAAACTTAGAATTCTCGGCAACCCATGGGAGCATCGCCTTTCGTTCCGCCGGGGATATTCATATTGACGGCAATCATGTAGCGGTGAATGGCAGAACCGATCTCCACCTGGGGGTTCAGGATTCCCCGGAGCGTGCCGGACCGGCCATCGCCATGCAAGCCCAACAGATGCGCCTGACCGCACCGATACTGGATCTGACAGCGCAACGGGCCCAGCTTTTTCTGCAGGAGACCCGGATCGCCGGCAAAAAACTCCTGGGACGCATCGGCAACGTCCAATTGATCTCCCGTAAAATCGAATCGGTGGCCGACACGGTTTTGGCCAGGGCCAAAAACGTCTACCGCACGATTTCCGAATTGAGCCAGTTGAAGGCGGGCCGCCAGCGCACGATCATCGAAAAAACCAGTCACACAAAGGCTCAGAAAACCATCTTTAAATCGGAGACCGACTTCAAGGTCAAAGCCGAAAAAATTCATCTGGGTTAAAATAAGGAGAGCCAACATGCCCGCCATATTCCCAGCATCGACCACCCAAGCTGGCAACACGTTTGCCATGCCCGACGTCTGTTTGACTCCGGCACCACCGGCACCTCCGGTACCCATTCCGTATCCCAACACGGGCATGGTCAACCAGGCCAAAAAGACGGCCACCAAGGTCAAATTCGCCGGTAAGCCGGTGGTGACCACTAAATCGGAAATTTCCCGTTCCATGGGCGATGAAGGCGGTCTTAACAAGGGCGTCATGTCCGGCATGAACATGGGCAAAGTGACCTACAAAAAGGGAAGCGCCAAGGTTAAAATCGAGGGTCAGCCCTGTGTTCATTTGACATCCATGTCCGGCCACAACGGAATGAATGCCAACATGCCGGCAGGTGCCCAAGTGGCACCCAGCCAGAACAAAGTGATTGTCTCGCCGTGATGCGTTGCCTTGGGTAGGAAGGCGGGCGGTACCTGACATATACCATGGATCAGAAATTAGAAAACCTGCTCCACCCGAACGAGACGTCACTCAAGCGCGGGAATGCCGCGGATGCGGTTAATTGTCTTGAAACGGCGCTAGCGCAATCACCCGATAGCCCCCGCATTCTTGAACGTCTGGCCGTCGCCTATCGGGAAAACGGCCAATACATACCGGCGCTCAAGACCTACGACCACATCATCGAGTTGAATGCGGCCACGGCAACGACTTGGCTGGCCACGGGAAATGCCTTGTCCGACTGCGGTGAGTACGCTCAGGCCATCGGTGCTTACGAGAAGAGCCTTGAACTGGATGAAGCCAACGCGGAAACGCATCACAACCTGGCAAAGCCTGGCAAGGTTGCTGCCCGGCTGGCCGGAGGCCGATCATGGCAAGCTTATCCGTTACCGGCGGCAATTCGCGAGAAAACTTGCCGAATACACTGGAACCATTTGGCGGTCCGAATCGGACCGGCCACCGCCGCGGTCGCACAAAGGGCCGCTGCGAATTGGCTATGTTTGCGCATTCTTTCACAACGCGAACGACACGAAGCCGGTTTGGGGGCTGATCAACAATCACGACCGATCCAAATTCCAGATTTTACTGTTCTCCGACAGTCCGCCCGATGGTGTTTTTCCGTGCGATGTGCCCCATGAGAAAGACACGGTTTACGATGTCCGGAAGCTGGACAATCAATAGTTGACCACGTTGATTCGGTCCGCAGAAATCGATATTCTCGTCGATCTAAATGCATACAGCTACGAAGCGCGTCTCGGCCTCTTTCTACGATATCCGGCGCCCGTCAATGTTGCTTGGTGGGCCATGTATGCGTCGTCGGGCCTACCCGGCATTGAGTACTTGATCGGTGACGAGGAGATGATTCGACCGGAGGAGATGGAGCATTACTCGGAGGCGATACGTCGGTTGCCCGTCAGCTACCTGACATTCACCATGGACTATCCCGTGCCGCCCGTTGTCGCCCCTCCCTGTGCGAGTAACGATTACTTCACGTTTGGAAGCCTGGTGACCCCATACAAAATCACGCCGCAAGTGATGGATGCCTGGTGTGAAATAGTGCGAGGGGTGCCACATTCGCACCTGGTATTGGCAAATCAAACGCGGAAGTCACCGAATAACCGGGCCTACGTGCGGGGTCAGTTTGAACGGCGTGGCATTGACAGCGAGCGGATCGAATTGCACGGCCCTTCCGATCACGCCACATACCTGCACCACTACGATCGTATCGATGTCGCTTTGGATTCCTTTCCCTACAACGGTGGAACCACCACCATGGAAGCGATGTGGCAAGGCGTCCCCGTATTGACATTCGACGGCGATCGCTGGATTTCGCGGACAAGCCAATCCCTCTTGCGACGGTGCCACCTGGGCGCGTTCGTCGGAAACGACCTTGCCGACATGGTCCAGCGGGGTGTGCATTGGGGTCGTTCGACCAAGGCGCACCAGGAGCTGGCTCGTCTGCGAAGTGACATGCGAAGTAAACTCTCCGGTTCATCGGCCTGCGACACCCCGGCCTTGGCGCGAGGCATGGAACCGCTTTACTCGCAAGTGTGGGGACGCGCCCAACGCCGAATCAGGCAGCAAACGCAAGCTGGTTGTTAGGCTTGCTGTGGGCGTCCCGTGATAATTAATAAGGATTTAACTAATTGAAAATAGACGAAGCAAAATCGGAACGGGCTTTGGCGCAAGCCTATGACATGACGCCCTATGCCGGCGATCCCTACTGCCTGACCCATCCCAGCCTGCTGGCGGCCTTAGGCAGCCTGTATGGCCTCTCACCCCCACCTCCCGATAACTGTCGCGTACTCGAAATGGGTTGCGGGGACGGCGGCAACATCATACCCATGGCTTACGAGTTCCCCGAGAGCACCTTCATGGGCATCGACCTGTCTGCCGTGCAGATCGGGATCGGACGCAAGCGCATGGATTCACTGGGACTGGGAAATGTCCGCTTAGAGACGCGCAGCATCATGGACATCGACGCCAGTGACGGAAAGTTCGACTACATCATTGCTCACGGGGTTTACTCATGGGTTCCTGATACGGTCAAAGGAAAGATCCTGGATGTCTGCAAAAACAACCTCGTGGAGCAGGGCATCGCGTATATCAGCTACAATGTTCTACCGGGCTGGCAGTTCAACAAATCCATGCGCGACATGATGCTCTATCGTACCCGTCATATCGAGGACCCCAAACAACGCACGGATGCTGCGCTCGAGCTGGTCAAGACCATGCTCGACGCCACGGCTGACAGCAATCGTTTCCACGATGTCCAGCTCCGGTTTTTCGCCAAAACCCTGCTAAGTTTCAAAGACGTTTCCAGCTACCTGCTTCATGATTACATGGAAGCGGACAATGACCCCTTCTACTTTCACGAATTCGCCGGTGCGTTGAAAAATAACGGTATGCAATATATCTGCGATGCCAAGCAGACGGAATTCGAGCTGGACAATCTGCCCGAAGCGGCCGCGGCAGCCTTCGAGAAGGTGTCTGAAAATGCCCTCGACGTCGAGCAATATCTAGATTTTCTATTGAACACACGCTTTCGGCGCTCTCTGCTTTGCCATGATGATATCGACGTCGGCTCGGATTACCATTTGGACCGGATCGCGCCGCTTTTTGCCGCCACGGATGTGGTACCGATTCTGGACTCACCGGATAGCCTGATCGAGGAAGCCACCGCCTTCAGGATGCCGGGAGGTCGACAATTCAGCACGCAGCATCTGCTGGCGCAGATCATCCTTCGGACGTTGAGCCAAATCAAACCGAGCACCATCGACATTCCTTACCTGATCCAGGCAGTCAAGAAGGAGGCACCGGCTGAACTGGATGGTGATTCGAAAAGCCAGGCCGATACCATCGGCCATGCCGTCTACACCCTGTTCTTCAACAGGGCCGTGGAACTGCTGGCTGCGCCGCGTCGGTGCGTATTGGAAATCAGTGACTGCCCGACCGCATCGCCCGTCGCACGCCTGCTTGCGCCCACGCGCCGCGTGACCAACCTGTGCCATCGGACGATCGTGATGGATGACGATATGGCCTGCTTCGTCCTGGTTCATCTCGACGGCACCCGCAACCGGGAAGCGCTTGAAAAGCTGATGCTGGAGGGTGTTCGCACCGGCCGCGTCCATCTCCCCAATCACGAGGCGGCAAATGAAGAATCGACCCGGGAATGGCCACGCGCCCAGTTGGATTCCATTCTCCAGCACTTTGCCCGATGTGGCTTCCTGGTCGGCTGAACGGGGATCAGATATTCCAGCGTCCGTTTGATTAAACCCTCACTGCGGCAAACCGCGGGGAATGTTCTGCCTGCAACGGTAGTGCTGCGCAGCACCATAAGGATAAAATCGCTTGGTCGATCACTCGCTAAACCCGCCTCAAGCGACAGGGAATGCGCTCGCTATCGCGGTTCAGTCACCGGGCCAGGTGTCTGCTTGACAACGTTATCAACCCGTTCAACATTAAGCGTCCAGTGTATGCCGCATCGCTACCTGTGGTGTACAACCGATATCTGTATCTTTTCGGCACTGTGGGTGGCTAAGTGGTATGATATTGTCGCTTTCCCAAGACCGATCATCCTGGAAGCACATTCAATGAAACGATTGTCGCCATGATCGATAAACCTGCCAGCGTGTTGCACATCACCCTTGCCGACGGAACGACCTTCAGTTTCTCTCAACGATTTACCGTGGGCCGCCACTCGCAATGTGCCCTCAGTATTCAGGACAGCGTCGTCAGTCGAAGACATGCCGACATGTTCTGGGATAATGGGCAATGGTGGATCCAGGACCTGGGCAGCGCCAATGGGGTCTTTATAGACGGGCAGCGCATTGATCGGGCCACGCTTTTCGGAACGGGACGCATTCAATTGGGGGCAGGGGGCCCGACCCTTTTTTACAACCTGGAAGGGCCTGCGCCGGTGTCACCGGTGGAACAGCCAGCGGCTGTTCCACCGCAAGCAGAAACCACTGCGACATCCATATCCTCTGGCGATCCGCCCAGCCTCGACCACTACAGGGACCACTATTTCGGCAAGACACTGGACCAGGGGGCCGGCGAGCATACCATCATGGTTCGCCGGGCCTTCGCCGAGGTGCAAAAAAAGCAGCGCATGACCTATGGCGCCATCATCGGCCTGGTGGTGCTGTTGCTGGTCGCCACCGGCAGCGTGGCCTGGTACAAGCACAGCCAGGTTGTCGAGCAGCGCAAGCTGGCCGCAGAGGTTTTCTATACCATGCGGGCGCTTGAGATCGACCTGATCAAACTGCGGGTGGAAGCCGAGCAGCGAAAATCCATGGAGGCCAAAGCGCAGATCGACGCGGTCAACGACCAGAAAAAAAAGCTCGAACAGAGTTACGACCGCTATGTGGACAGTCTGGACATCTACAGCAAGGGGTTGAGTGAGAAGGAAAAGATTATCATGCTTATGGCGCGTCGATTCGGCGAGTGCGAGATCAACATGCCCGATGGATTTGTGGAAGAGGTGTATGGTTTTATCGAGAACTGGCAGTCCAGCAAACGGCTTGCACGGGTCATTCATCGAGCCAAGCGGCAGGGCTATATCCCCAAGATCCTCGAGGCATTGAACGAAGCGGAACTGCCGGCGGAGTTTTTTTACCTGGCCGTCCAGGAAAGCAACCTCGACCACCACGCCGTCGGGCCGCCCACCCGTTTTGGCATCGCCAAGGGTATGTGGCAGTTCATCCCCTCAACCGCTGAACGATACGGACTTCGCATCGGCCCCCTCAAAGATGAAGAGGTAGTGGACCTTTTGGACGAGCGGCATAACTTTGACAAATCGACCCGGGCGGCCGCCACCTACCTGCGGGACATCTATACCACCGACGCCCAGGCATCCGGTTTGCTGGTGATGGCCTCATACAATTGGGGAGAGCGGCGGGTGGTCAAACTGATCCAGACCATGCCGGAAAATCCCCGGGAACGCAATTTTTGGCAGTTGATTTCCGCCTACCGGGATAAAGTGCCCGATGAAACCTACGATTACGTATTCTCCATTTTCACCGCCGCCGTGATCGGCCAAAATCCCCGCTTGTTCGGTTTCGATTTCGACAACCCGTTGATGATGACTGATGCATCTGCAAACAGCTGAGATGACTTGCCTGCGATTCATTGCCCGGGCTATCTGTTGACAATCCGGTCAGGGCAATCGGAACATACCCCATATGGTATGTTGATATAGTATATGTCACCATATGTAGTATGGTTTAGTGGGTTCGGTAAGCGCGTTGAAGGCGTGGTGAAGGACGAAATATCCGGTGAACGGGCGGCGGCAACGATTAATCTGGTGGGTTTGCTTAGCTGAAGAAATTCTTAAACAGCGATTTCTTTTTCGGTACTGGGGGCTGGCTGTCTGATCCCATGTGCTCGGATTCGGCATCGGTCTTTTCCATGGGTTCCACTACCACATCCTGTATTTCCGCCAACCGGCCGCCACCTAAAAACCTGAACTTGGGCCCCTTTTCGGTCAGTGACAGTTCTGCACCCTGGGCGATCACCGATTGCGTTCCAACCGGCCGGCCATTGATTGAAACCATGCTTCTTCCCGTCAGATCTTTTACATAGTACTCGTTTTCGTTGAAGAATATCTGGATGTGTTGTCCGGCCAGGGCATGGTTGGCGATCACGAAGTCGCAAGCCGGGTCCGTGCCGATGGTCACGGGCAGCAGGTTGTAACTCTGAAGCGTCGGGCCGAACTGGATGACCAGCGGAGCATTGGTGCTGATGACGGGGATTTCCAGGTCGGGACCGACGGTTAAGTCTGGTTCAGGACGATGGGGGGGGGGCGTCGCAGGGCCCGCAGGAGCGGGTGCCGGCATCTGCTCCTGCGCCACTGAAGCCGGTGACAAGGGGGGCATCGGTCGAGTCGGTTGAGCCGAGCGGGGATGAGGGACCGGAGCCTCGCCGGCTTCAATTTTGGTCAGAAAACTGGTTTTCGGACCATTTTCGGCAAAGGTGATCACATCGCCATCCCTCAGGTAGACGTCGGCGATTCGTTTTCCGTTGACGAAAGTGCCGTTGGTACTGGCGTCGATGATACGAAACCGGTTTCCCTGTCTATCGATACGGGCATGTCGTCTGGAAATGGTTGTCAGGTCTTTGTCAAAACGAACCTGGCATGTCGAGTGTCGGCCGATATAAACCGGAAATTGCGAAAAATCCTGGATCTGCCCTTTCAAGGGACCCTGGATGTGAACCAGTTGGACGGTGATGTTCGGCACCTGGGGCATATTGTCCCACCTGGATGTATCAGTTCTCGGTTTATGGTGTCGCAGTGACGCGGTGGCAATGAAATCGAGTCGACTATAGCCGATAACGTATGGCTGATGTCAAGGGGTTTTCATTGGCCCTTATTGAGAAGTGCTTTTCTTAATCCGTTCCAGTCGGTCGTTCAGCAGGATTGCCTTCTTGAGATTCTGCTGAACATCCTTGTAGTCGGGATCCACTGCCGTTACCTTCTCCCACGAAACAATGGCTTTTTTCAGCGCCTCCTGGCCGAAAAACACAATACCTTCGTTGTAGTGGAATTCCTTGTACTCGACCAGGCTGCTGTCAATATATCGCTTGCATTCACTGCAGTCCGGCTGAATCGCAGCTGCTTTTTCAAAACCGTTTACCGCGGCCAGATAATCCTGTTTATTGTAAAGCATCAGGGCTTTTTGAAAAAGCGTCTGAAACAGCAGGCCAGTCGCTGTTGCATCCGCCGGGTTCAGTGCCACAGCACGCTCGAGGGTCGAGATGGCTTTGTCGAATTGATTATTTTGAAAGAGGATGTCACCTTCTCGTGTCAGGGTTTCGGCTTCGATCGTGCGGCACCGGTCCAGCAGATCCCGGCAGTCCCTGCAGTTGTCATCGTAATCAAGGGCCGTGATAAATGCGGTCTTGGCTTCATTGAGACGACCCTGAGATAGATGCGTTTTACCCGTTTCGACGTATGCCCGTGAGATATAGCCGATGGCGTTGCTGTCCTCCGGGGCGGCGCTGAGCACCTTTTGCAATTCAACGATTGCCTCGTCGTACTTTTTTTCATTGAACAGGGCAATGCCTGTCTCGCGGTATTCCGCCACCTGATCAACCGGTTCCGATGCTTCCGGCTGGGGGGCTTCAGGTGTTTCGGCAACGGGTTGCACTGCAGGTGCTTCCGGTCGGTATGGGCTTGCGGCTGCCGGTTCAAGGGTTTTATCCAGTCGAGGGATTTTGACTTTCTGCCCCGCTCTAATGCTGGCGGGGTCCGAGATGCCGTTGAATGTGGCGATGACGTGGAACAATTGGTGATCGCCGTAATACATCTGGGCAAGCTTGGCCAGGCTTTCTCCCGGCTGGATTTGATGAACGGTGTATTCCTCTTTTACTGCTGACGGTTGTGCGGGCAAACCGGAACTGACACGAAGAAGGTCTTCGATCGATACGCCGTCGATGACCGGCACCATCACCCGCTGACCGACCCTGACCTGGGTGGCGTTGGACAGGTTGTTGAAATTGGCGATATGATGATATTTTTTGTAGTCGCCATAGTATTTGATTGCCAGTTTTGAAATGCTCTCACCCGGTGCGACTTCATGGGTGATGAACGCTCTTTCTCCCTCGGGCTGGCGCTGCTGAAGCATGGCGGCGGCTTTTTCATGATTCGGCCGGTATCTTAGCGCTTTGAGGAACTCTTTTTTTGCCAGATCCCATTTGCCTTTATCCCTGAAGCGTATGCCGGCCTGGTAGTGGGCCTCGGCCAGGTTGTTCAACTCGTTTTCGAGGCGGTTGATGCCGTCGGCGATGACCGGCTGCCCAGGGTCAATGGTCTGAGCCAGTTTATACTGCTCCAATGCCTCTACCAGATTCCCCTGACCTTCATAAGCCTGGGCCTGTTGAATATATGCGTTGGCCTGTTTGTCCATTTCCCGGGGCGTCTTGGATCCCTGACATCCCCACACGATCACTAGGAATAACCCCAATACGATAAACATGCATTTGCGTTTCATGGCATACTCACTTTAACGGAAAATAATTAAAGGTTTTCAAGCGGGAGGTAAACCGATCCATGTCCCGCTTCAAAATCTGGTCGCGTTTGATCATATAGGGGTCGGCAAAAAAAGGGTTGCTGCCCCGGTCTACGGTAACGGCGATGGTATACCCGGCCTGCCGGGCCAACGATGCGACTTTCTGGTTTTGTCTGCCAAATGGGTAGGAAAAAATGAAAGTCTCCTGGCCGAGCTTTTCATCAAGGATTTGCTTGGAGCGGAATATTTCATCTTTCAGCCGGGCCATGTAGGCCTTGCCATCCTCGTCTTTTTTGGGTTTGGAGAGATCGCTGTGACTAACCGAATGGGAGCCGATGGTAAAACCCTCGCGCTTCAATTCCCTTAACTGGTCCCAGGTGATGGCCTGGCTGGAAACCCCCACGTAGTCGATGTATATGAAAAGCGTGGCCGTAAAGCCGTATTTTTTCAGTATCGGGTAAGCCAGTTCATAGATGGAGCGATACCCATCGTCCACAGAAATCATAACCGCATTTTTGGGTATCGGTTTGCGGTAGTTCAGAAATTCAACCAAGGCTTCCGGGCCGATCACCCGGTAACCGTTTTCCTTTAGATACCGAACCTGCTGTTCAAATATTTCCACAGGCATGCACAGGGGCGAATCACAGGATGGTGCAAACCGGTGATAACACAAGATCGGAACGGTCTGGTATCCTTTTTCGGTGATGCCGGCACGGTTTTGAATGACCAGAGGAATCACTACCAACCGGTCTGCCAGAAAGCTTTCTTTTGGATTGGCATCTTCCACCATCCAGGCCAATCTTGGATCTCCCAGATATGTTTTTGCCAGCATTTCCGGAGTTTCACCGGGTTTGAGACGATGCAGAATCCGTTCATCCGAACGGTATGCTTCCGGCCGTGAAAGCGAAGGGATGGCGCTTGGGCCGGCACAGCCCAGAAAAGCGGCTGCAAATATCAGGTGCAGGAGGAACCCGACACAGTTAAGTATTGAACGTGAGCCAGTCAGAGACATGCTGATCACTCCGGTAACGGCTGAGAAAAGCAGCGAGAACCAGTGCCGTGATAGAAATAAGGACTCACGCTTGTTCTATCTTACAAGAAAATCCTTAGTTTATCTACCATAGCAGCTTTTTAAATTCAATAGCCGCTGCCCGTGCATAATCAGCGGTGGTAAAGCCTGAAAGGCCCGGTTTTTGCCGCACAAGGATGATACAAGGCGATGATGACGATCAAGCTCGTTGCCTGTCATGTCGTGCCGTAATGGACCGGCTTAAAAGGAGATGTTCCTTGACAATCCACTGGTATCATAATACTTTTATGCTCTATTGAAAGGCTGGCTGGCAGCGACGTGAATACCCGTAAAGGTTTTTTGGCGGGGTGGCGTTTCCAGCGACTGAAACACCGTGCAGGGTTCATATGCGGATTGCACCCGATAGTGGAGAATTGCATACGTGAAAACTGAGAACGCGCCTGGACGGATTAAAAAGACCCGCTGGTTTATCTGCCTGCTAATCTGGTGGGTGGCGGCCGTCTTTTTTTACCTGTTCATTGCCGCCCAGGAAAACAACCGGATCGACCGCGTGACGGCCGCGGGCATTAAGGTCGTCCTGTTAAAGGCCGAACAGGCCGGCCTGCCACTGCTCGAACAGAACGTTCCGGCCTTAACCCGTCTGGCGAAGGATGTCGCCACGGTGAAGGGGGTGGTCAATGTCTCCATCATTGATCACAAAAATAAAATTATCGCTTTCACCAACCCTGACCAACTGCTGGCGATGTCGTCAAAAACGGCAAAGCAGAAAGAGGGTGTCAGCTATTGGCTCAATACGCTTGATGACGGCACCCGTGCGGTATGTTTGTCGTCCGACATTATTTATGCCGGCACCAAGATCGGCGAAATTTTTCTGGCCATGAACGCCAGTGGTTCCGTCGCTCTGACCACCGTGTTTTTCTTGTCGGCGCTGGTCAGCTTGCTGATGATTGTATTCATCCTGCTGGTTCAGGATTTCCAGGGAGTGGACGCATTGAGATCGGCCATGGCAGCGAAAATCAGAGCCTGGAGCGCCGGTTTTAACGATCCGTCAGATGATCGGGAAATGATATGTCCGTTATGCGGAAGCCATAAGCCCTTGTCCCGAGCGTTCATGCTTCAGGCCAATTTGGAGCGGTTCACGGTCGTCAGACCGGGAATAAAGGAAAATGGACCGGCACAGATGTGGCAGTCCAGAGGGGTCAATCTTCGTGAACTTTCACGCCGTGACGATTTGGGGTGGTTCCGGCGGCAGATGATCAACCGATGCGCAGACATCATCAAGAAACTGTCCGGTGATTGAGAAGCCCCTTTAAACGAGCGAACCGGAAGGCAAGGAGAACACGCATGCCTGCCAGCGAAAAAGCGTCAACAACAATGATGTGGATGAAGCAGTTGTCCACAACAACCATCCATTCAATCACCGGAAAGGTAAAGGCGTTTATGTCCGGATCCCCGATCAAGCGGCATGTCGCCGTTGGTGTAGCCGTCTGGATGATCCTCAACCTGATTGTCTTTTTCATCCTTCAGGGGAAAATCGAAGACGCGGAAAAGACTTTTTTCAACAAGGGCGTCGATCTGACCCTTGGCCTTTCCGATAAGAGTGGGTCGCCTATTCTGTCTACTGATATCCTCTCTTTGACCGTTGCCATTCGGGAGGTGATGGAGAACCCGGAAATTCGATATGCCGCCATACTGGATCACCAAGACACCATCCTTGCCCATTCCGATCCAGCCAAAATCAACCTGAAGCTGAAGCCCGCTTCTGCGGAAAGCACGATGGACACCATCAACGGTGTTCAAATCACCTCCGGAATGGTTGATGGTCTGACACCGGTGATGATCTTTGAGAACGATGTCACCTATTCGGGGGTGAAAATCGGCAAGGTATCCATTGGCTGGGGGGCTCAGAAGCTGGCGGCGTCGGTCAAAAGCTACCACCTGTACATGATGGTGTCTCTGGTTATTAGCCTGGCAGTTATTGGCTGCACGCTTTTTCTCCTGGAGCGAACCCTTAAGCTACGAGAAGCCGCAAGGCAAAAAGCCATGGAAGGCATGACCCGGATCGGGCCATACCTGTTGACCCAAAAGATCGCCCAGGGGGGGATGGCTGAACTTTACCTGGCCGATTATCTTCGGGAAGACGGCTTCCGGAAGTCGGTTGCCGTTAAAAAAGTGCTGCCCCATCTGGCAGACAATCGTGACTTTATCGATATGTTTATCAGGGAAGCCCGTCTGGCAGCGCTCCTGCAGCACCCCAATGTGGTGCAAATTGCCGATTTCGGGAAAATTCAGAACGCTTATTTCATCGCCATGGAATATGTGAATGGCAAGAACCTCGCCGAGATCATGGGGTTTATTAAAAAGGGGTTGCCGGTGGATATGGCGGTGTTTCTGATCCTTAAGATCAGCAGCGGGCTTCACTATTCCCATACCCGCAGGGACGACAAGACCGGACTCCCGCTTAATATTATCCACCGGGACATCAGTCCCCAGAACATCCTGATATCCCTGAACGGTGAAGTCAAACTCAGCGACTTCGGCATTTCCAAGGCCACGTCAGAACCATCTCTGACCCAGGCCGGCGTGATCAAAGGCAAGCTTTCCTATCTATCTCCCGAACAGGCCATGGGGCAAGAGGTGAACCATCAGATAGACATCTATGCCCTCGGCCTGGTCTTTTATGAAATCCTTTCCGGCAGTCGCCTCTATCGTTTTGCCAACGACATTGAAGCCATCCGTACCATCCCGCAGATGACCATTCCGCCGATCATTACAAAAAGGCCGGACATTCCCCAAGCATTGAACGATATCGTTATGAAGTGCCTGGAGAAGTCAACTGTCAAGCGGTATCAGACCGCCCTGGAGCTGAACAACGATCTGCTGAAATTGAAAAACCACCTGGGAATTACCTACGATGCCTCGGACTTGGCGCTTTTCATGCGGGCCAACTTCGAAACACCGGAACCGGGACCGGGCCCGGTTGCCTGATCTCGGATGCGCATTGCATAGAACGTGCGCGGCCCGCCGGCAGCGGGATATTCAGTGATCTGTTATTAAAATTATCCGATAGGATGGGAAAGGTGGAACTCAGGTGTCACAGGAATCTCCGAAGATCAATTACCACGGTGGGACGGACGTGGGAAATGTCCGCACCAACAATGAGGATGTATTTTATATCAACGAAGCATGCCATTACTGCCTGGTTGCTGATGGCATGGGAGGCGCCGCCGCCGGGGAGGTCGCCAGTCGGATATTCGCCGAGACCGCCAAAGCCGTTTTTGACGGCCATGACGGTATGTCTGAAGAGAACACCATCGCCCGGGTACAGACCACCTATAAGCTGGCCAACGACAAAATACTCAAGCACGTCGGACGCCATCCCAGAGACCAGGGTATGGGGTGTACCGCCGACTTGCTGGCCTTTTCTCAGGATAGCTTCATTATCGGGCATGTGGGTGATTCAAGAACCTACCGGCTGAAAAACAGCACGCTAAAACAACTGACAAAGGACCACTCGCTGGTTCAAGAACAGCTGGATCAGGGACTCATCAGTCCGGACGAAGCGCGGCGGCACGCCATGCGCAACGTGATCCTCAGAGCGGTGGGGGTTAACGAAACCGTCGCCCTGGACATTCTGAAAGGCAAAAAGAATCCAGGCGACTTGTTTCTCCTTTGCAGCGACGGACTTACCGATATGGTCAGCGAGTCAGACGTTTTTTCAACGTTATGCGCCGATGGAACCCTGAGTGATAAGTCCGCAGCCCTGATTAAACTGGCCAAACAAGCTGGCGGAAAAGACAATGTGACCGTTGTGTTGTCGGTCGTTGCCTGATGATAACGAATGATCCTTTCCGCATGCCCTGGTCCCCATCACCGTCGTTTTTCAAAACCCTGCCGCGATTCGGTTTGTAACCGAACACCCTGGATGTTGAGGTGATCGATGTCGATACGCATCCAACATTCAACCATTCCACCCGGTCCAGGTGCGATTAGATCGGATCTTTTATGTTCTGTGGATGTTAAGAAATGGTTGAAGAACCGGGGGAGGACCATGGGCGTGGTCTATCCAGGCCCACGACCCACCATTCGTGTGCCGGTTCCTTTGCCGTAGTCGCCGAGGTGACAGTCGACAGGCCAGAATGACAGCAAATGTCGACATTTAAAACCTATCGGCGGTTACAACTGAGCGTGACGGTCCAGGCATCAAAAAACCGTCGGTCCCGCCAATTTATTGTTTTAACTCCGCGAGTCATTGTATGCTCCACCGATTAAGGCGGGAACCTGCGAGCCGGCGGATTGAAGCCTGTGGCCACACCCGGCCAACCCATGTTGCCGGGAGGCAGAACCGGCCTGTGGTCAAGCTTCATTAGGGTTTCTGCCAAGTTATGCCCCTTCACGAAAAATGCGCATCGCGGGCGGTTCACAGATGACACCGGGCATTCATTTCAATCCAAACCGGCCTTGAAAGCGTTGGGAAAAATTTCTGGCAAACTCCTTGCAAGCTGTCAAATGTCAAGCCCTATTCATTCGAAATCCTTAACCGATTATTTGCAGGGAGATCCCATGGTTGAACGGCGAAAGCATAAACGTTATTCCATGCCACGTGGCACATTTGTCATTTTAAGAAATAGATTCGATCCATTGCGCAATTATACAAATATGAGCATCGGAGAGATTGCCATGGTCCTTTATAAATCCGAACCGGCAGCCATGGGGCAAGTTACGAACCTGAGCATTGGGGGGATGGCCTTTGGTGGCGACACTATCAGCATAACTGATCCCGGAAGAGTCCAACTCGACCTGTTGATGACCGAAAAGGGCATCTATGTACACAACATTCCCTATGCGGTCGTTCCGATCAGGGCAAATGGTAATAATGCGAAGAATCCCCCGGAGACCCGAACCAATGCCCTTTGCTTCAAACACCTTGACGCGGAAACAAAAGGCCAGCTTCGAGAATTGCTGGACCACCGTGTTTGTAGTTAGCCGCAATGGGCCTTAATCCGTTAACCTGCCGGCGCAAGCGGAGAAAAAACGATGTCTACGGTAGAGTCAATCATTGAAGCGGTCGATCATCTAAAACCGGTATCGGAGGTTGCTGGGAAAGTCATGGCGCTTCTGGACGATCCGGATTGCGGTATGTCCGATCTGTCCGACATCATCCGCCATGAACCGGCATTGACGGCCAACGTATTGAAACTGGCCAACTCTTCATATTTTGGATTGCCGGGTAAAATTAATGACGCCAAGCAGGCCGTCGTCTATCTTGGCATGACCCAGGTGGTCGATTTGGTGCTTTTGGTCAGTTGTTCGGAGAATTTCAACGGGTCGCATGATGGATACGGATTAAACAGCGGAGAACTGTGGAAGAGTGCCGTCTCCGCTGCCATTTTGGCCAATGACCTGGCTGATATAAAAGGGGTCAAGCAGACCAGTCTCCTATTCACGGGGGCCTTGCTGCGTGACATCGGCAAGGTTGTTTTGAATCAGCATGTGAGATCGGCGATAGAGCCGATCATGAGCCGTGTAAAAACACAGGCCATGACCTTCAAGGAGGCGGAGCGACAGGTTTTGGGTTTCGATCACTGCCAGGTGGGAGCCATGGTAGCGAAAAACTGGCATTTCCCGACACCGCTTCAATGCATCATCCGCTATTCGCATACGCCATTGGAAGCAGCGGGCTGCTATCTGGAAGCGTCCATTGTCTATATGGCAGATGCCTTGTGCCGCAAAATGGAGATCGGGCTGGGGGTCGATGATCCGTCCTACCCAGAAGACGATCGGGTCGCCCGGTCAGTCGGTCTGCAACTCTCTCAGATCCAGGGGGTCATTGATGATTTTGATACAAAAATGGATCGTGTCAATGCGCTTTTTTCGATAGAATGAGCGCCGTCGGCCCGGCTGGATGACGTGCGTGATGGCCTTGTTGTCGACAAGGAACGTGTCGCCCTGTTTTTTTCAATAATTTACTAAAGAAACGAAGGCCGGAACCGATATTACTAATTCGAAAGCATTTGAAACCAGACGTTTAATTTTTAAATTATTCCGGAGGTAAGTGATGGCGTACAAGATCCTTACGGTTGATGACAGTAAAACCATTCGGATGATCGTCAAAAAGGCCTTTAAACCTTACAACTGTGAACTCTATGAAGGTGAGAACGGGGTAGAGGGCCTGGCTATCGCCGCCAAGGAAATGCCGGATCTGATAATCCTCGACATCACCATGCCGGTGATGACAGGAATCGAAATGCTTGGCAAGCTCAAAGCCGAAAATGATTTGAAGGACATTCCGGTGATCATGCTCACGGCCGAATCAGGCAAGGAAAATGTCATGCAGATCGTTAAAATGGGCGTCAAGGATTACATCGTCAAGCCGTTCAAGGGCGAACAGTTGATCGAGCGGGCTAAGAATATCCTGAAACTCAGGCCTGTGGAATAGACAGACGTCAGCGGTGCCGATCATCCATGGCGTATTGCCAGAATCGCATGGGTCACGTCTCCCGCCTCTTTTGTATTTTCTTGCGTTGAACGCACATGCTATCAAAACGCGACGAAATCAACGGTTAACACTCGTCCTGCAGCGCCTTTCAAAATAAGATGATCTCGACAGTCAACCCCCATCTTCCTTTCGATCTGAGATTCTCGGGTCCCTTGTTCAACCGAACCCATACTATCCGATCTTGATTGTGCCGGACAGTTCCTGTCCGGCCTTTTTTTGCGGATAATACGATCAAACTGCGAAAGCGGGCATACTTCCCTGGCTTGCGGCGGATCAATCCAGCGCATTCGATCTTAGGTCCACCATGAAGGATCACGGCTACCCGAAAAAATATAATTTTCGACCCATACGATCACCGCTCAAGAGCGGCAGCGCGCCTCATTTCCAGATGGATAGGCTGCCAGTGACAACGGTAGGGTAACTGTGTATGAAAAATTCGTCGTGCTTTTCATTCGGGTGGATTCTGCACAACGAGATGGCTTATCACCTGAGCCATTGCCGGCCAATCCGTCGAGAGGGTGGTGGTTATTCAGTAGCTGAACGGGTTCGGATGTGATGATCAGGTTGCGATTGTGAAAATTATAAAACGATGGTATTAATTATTGCTTATGCCGGTTGATTGAATCATTCGTGCGATCCCGATGCGGGGGCTATGCTTTGCTCCCACAAGTCTCGGGGAATGTTCCGAAGCATGAAAACCGATTCCCGATGCGTTCATTGTCTCGGCGCACTTTTGATCGGCACAAAAATGGCCGGTGAGGAATCCGGAGGGTGCAAAACAAAAAAATAAGCCTCCAGATTTAATCTCAAAGGCTTATAAATATTAGATAAGAGGAGTAACCGTGGCGCGCCTGGCAGGATTCGAACCTGCGGCCTACGGATTAGAAGTCCGTTGCTCTATCCAGCTGAGCTACAGGCGCGTAAACAGACGACACCCGTAACATAACGTCAGAGTCTTGTCCACACGAAAAACAGGCCTGGCAATGGTTGACGGCCATCATTGCCGATATGTAACTATTGCAGAGCCCGGGTAGGGGAATGAAAAAGGCAAAAATAAAAAAGGCGAAACCATCGGCGAAAAAAACAGCCCCGCTGACAGGTGGTCGGACCAGCGACAAATCACTTGTCAAATATGATCCGCTCCAGCGTTACCTTTCGGAGATCAGCCGCTACAACCTGTTGACCCGGGAGGAAGAGGTCTCGTTGGGAAAACGGGTGCAGGAGCACGGGGACCAGGAGGCCGCTTATCGGCTGGTTACTTCGAATCTGCGATTGGTGGTTAAAATTGCGTTGGAATTTCAGCGGGTTTGGATGCAGAACCTGCTGGACCTGATTCAAGAGGGCAATATAGGCTTGATGCAGGCAGTTAAAAAATTTGACCCGTATAAGAACGTCAAGTTTTCCTACTACGCCTCCTTCTGGATCAAGGCGTATATCCTCAAATTCATCATGGACAATTGGCGCCTGGTGAAAATCGGCACGACCCAGGGGCAACGTAAGCTCTTTTTTAAGTTGAAGAAAGAAAAGCAGAAACTCATCGAAGAGGGCTTTGATCCCAAACCAAAACTGCTTTCCCAGCGATTGGGCGTCTCCGAACGTGAAATTGTGGACATGGACCAGCGCTTGGACGGTTGGGACATCTCCTTGGATGCACCGCTCAAAGAGGATTCCGATACCGAGCGAATCGAATTCATGAGCACGGAGTCAGAATCGGCTGAGGATACGGTGGCAAAAAAAGAGATGTCCTCCCTGCTCAATGAGAAAATTGCCGAATTCAGAACCCAGATGACCGACCGGGAACTGGAGATATTTGACAAGCGGATCTTTTCCGACAGTCCAGTGACGCTCCAGGAGATCGGAGATAAATACGGTATATCCCGTGAGCGTGTGAGACAGGTAGAAAAAAATGTGGTCAAAAAGATGCGGGATTACTTTAAAAAGGAAATCCCCGACTTTGAGACATATACGGAGGGTGTCTCCTGATCGCTCTGTCTGCGACCGTGTATTCGACTGTTTCAGACGTATATCATTGGCCAAGCGATACGGCTGTCTGCTTGGCCATGTTTATTGGATGAGAGAATATTAAATGACAAAAATAGGTGTTAGACACATATTTTTAATCCTTTGCATGATTTTTCTGTCGGGGTGCGGCCTGACGGGCTTGGGATCCCGGGGCGCGGGCTGGAAGCCTCTGCCAGACGCCAAGGTTCGTCCGGTTAATGCCTATTATCTTTTTTCCGAGGCGCATCTGTCCCTTAAAAAAGGCAATGTGGATCGCGCCGTTGAACTCATGCAGCAGGCCTTGGCAAAGGATCCGGAGTCGGTGTATCTGAAGCGTGAACTGGCTGGGTTCTGGCTGCTGAAAAAAGACACGGCGGCTGCCATTAATTTATTAGACGACATTTTGGCCAGTCATCCTGATGATGTCGATACGCTAATTCTTGCCGGACGGATTCATCAGAATGTCAATCAGACTGAAGCTGCCATAGATGCCTTTTCACGGGTAATTGCCCTGGACCCGTCCCAGCAGAATATCTATCTCCAACTGGGCAGCATGCTCATGGACCAGGAGCAATGGGACCAGGCCGAACAGGTATATGAACAGCTCGTCAGCGTCTTTCCCGGATCCTATGCGGGCTATTTTTTCCTGGGCCGGATCAACGCAATCAAAGGCGATGGCAAAACAGCAAAAACCTACTTTGAAAAAACATTGGCTCTGGAACCCGAACTGGTGGAGTCTCGTTTCGAACTGGGCGCCTTGTATGAAACCGATAAAAAATATGACAAGGCCGCTTCCATATATAATGAAATCCTGAAGCAGAATCCCGGCAATGTCCAGGCTAGCATGGCCTTGGGCCATGCCTACTATCGACAGGGACTGAAAAAAAAGGCCCAAAACGTATTTACTTCCTTGGGAAAAAGGAGTCAGGAAGATCAGGAGGTCGTCCGAATTCTGGTGAGAAACTACCTGGATGCCCGGGATTTTGAAGCGGCAACGATCATTATCCGGGGAATGATCAAGGGTGCGCCGGATAATTCAGACCTCAACTACCTGGCTGGCGTGGCCCTGGATGGCCTGGGAAAAAAGAGCGCAGCCATCGACCAGTTAAAACAGGTTGCGCCGGGCTCGCGTTTTTTCCAAAACGCAGCGGTACACGCCGCACTGCTTTACCAGGAGATGGAGCAGCTTCAGGCAGCCATTGATTTTCTCTTGGAGACGATCGAAAAGGATCCGAAAAATCATGAATTCCGCCTCTATCTGGGATCCTTCTACGAACAGGTGGCGGCCTACGACAAGGCCGAAACGGCCCTTAAAGACGGCCTCGGCCTGGATCCTGAGAACCCGCGCCTATATTTCCGCTTGGGTGTGGTTTACGACAAGTGGGGAAAGAGGGAAGACTCTATCGCCGCCATGAAGCAGGTGATCCGTTTGGAACCGGACAACGCCAACGCACTGAACTATCTGGGATACACGTATACCGATATGGGTATCAATCTGGATGAAGCGGAACAGCTGATTCGCAGAGCGCTCGAACACAAGCCCGGTGACGGGTATATAACCGACAGTCTCGCCTGGGTTTACTTTAAGCGGGGGCAATATGAAAAGGCTTTGCCGCTGCTGGAGCAGGCCTCCAGCCAGGTCCCGGACGACCCCATCATTTTGGAACACCTGGGGGATGTCTACCACAAGCTTGGTCTGACTGAAAAAGCCCGGCAGAGTTACCGCCAATCCATTGAAAACGGCCACACAGACAAAACGGCCATAGAAGAGAAGATCCGCCTGCTGGAACCATGAACGTTGCGTTTTCCCGCCTTCGCCATCGGTTGTTATCCGATCACGCTCCTTTTTATTTGAGTGGGTGGTCAGTGCTGATCCTATTCATGACCGCCTGGCTGGCGGGCGGCTGTGCGCGGTTTTCAACACCGCATAGCCACCGCGATCTTGCGGCGGAACAGGTGGTGGCCGGTCTGAGGTTAACCAACGCCGATCTGACCCGATTCAAATGTGTCGGAAAGATAACCCTTTCCAGCCCAAAACAACCGGCACAATCCTTTAGAGCGGCTATGGCGGGCCAGTTATCCGACCGTTTAAGAATCGACATGTTCGCTCCCTTCGGCGGATCGGCCGGCACCGTTTCCAGTGACGGGAAACATCTCTTTCTTGTCATGCACCCATCCCGTGAATACTATAAAAGACGTTTCGGCAGCGGCAGCCTGCGGCAAATGATCCAAATTGACGTCAGTGTGGGTGAACTCCTGGAATTGCTGGTGGGGAGAATCCCCATGGATTCGGAATTCTCGGCCCGGCTGGTATTCGATGAGAATGAAGCGCAACGCCGCCTGATACTGGTCGATCGATGGGGCAGGATCCGTCAGCGGATCATCGTAGATGATTTCATGCATCCGGTGGCCTCAACGTGGTTCGATGCCCATCAGAATCCGGTCTATACCCTGACAACTGCCGGTAAGCAGACCATAGACGGATTTGTTCTGCCCAGGCGAATCGATTTATCGGGATCCTCCGGAGAACGGGTAACGGTAACTTTGGACCGGTATGAGGTCAATGCCCGCTTGGATGATAACCTTTTCATTCCGGCCAGGCCGTCATCATGAGGCCGGGCCCGCGCTTTGCAACGGATGCCACGCTCGGGAAATTAGGCCGGCATCTGCGGTCGGCCGGATTCGATACCCTGTGCCAGCACCAACATCGGGATGCGGACCTGTTTGAAACGATAGACGATGCGCGCATCATCCTTACCCGTACAAGGCGGTTGCGGTCGCGGTTTAGGAACAGGCCCCTGGTATTCATCCGCGATAACGAGCCGCTTCAACAGATGAAACAGGTGGTGCGGGAGTTGAATCTCGAGTGGGGCGACGCCAAACTGTTCAGTCGCTGCATCGTGTGCAACCAAACCGTTAAAAGGGTGGACCGGGAAGCGGTGAGGGGGCTGGTGCCTGCCTATGTCTGGCACTGCCACCTTGCCTTTCATGCATGCGCCAAGTGTGGTCGGATTTACTGGGCTGGAAGTCATCACGACCGCTTGGGCAAAACGCTTTCAACTATTTTTCAACAAAAAGACGAGAAATCCCATGACCATTAAACAATCCAGAAACAGCGGCTGCGGTGGTGGCAGTTGCGGTAGCAGCGCGGCACCGAATGCACAGGATCAGACCATCGCCACCGCCCTGTCCAAAATTAAAAATAAAATCATCGTCATGAGCGGTAAGGGCGGTGTGGGAAAATCCAGTTTCGCCTCCAACCTGGCCGTGGCATTGGCCGGCAAAGGCTTTTCGACAGGCCTGCTGGATGTCGATTTGCATGGCCCCAGCATTGCCGGCATGATGGGCATCAAAGGACTGTTGGATGTCAACGAGGACCAGCAGGTGATCCCCAAGACCGTCGGCGATAATCTGAAAGTGGTTTCCATGCAGTCCCTGATGAAGGATCCCGATCAGGCCGTCATCTGGCGCGGACCCGCCAAAACCGGCATTATCCGGCAATTCGTCGCCGATGTACGCTGGGAAACGCTGGATTTTCTCATCGTCGATTCCCCCCCGGGCACGGGTGACGAACCGTTGAGCGTCGCCCAGACCCTCACTGGTGCAAAAGCCCTGATTGTTACGACACCGCAGGATGTGGCGCTTGCCGATGTGCGAAAATCAATCAACTTCTGCCGGACCGTCAACCTGGAAATTGTGGGGCTGGTGGAAAACATGGGGCCATTTGCCTGTCCCTGCTGCGGAGAGACCGTCGAATTATTTAAAAGCCGCGGTGGTCAGGTCACTGCTCAAAACATGGGGGTGTTTTTTTTGGGTACATTGCCTTTCGATCCCCAAGTGGTCAAGGCCTGCGATGAAGGGACGCCCATAGCCGCCGGCGGCCATTCCGGCCCCTTTGTGAATGCCTTGGACCGAGTGGTCCGGGCCCTGGTCAGCAGCCTCTAGCCATGGTGCGGCAGGTTTTGGCGCTGGAGGCCCGCTTGCGCGCGTGCAGCAATGTCCGCACCATCGGTGTTCGTCCCAACTTCACGGACTACAGCCCAGAGGAAGTTCGTTGGATCCGAGACGCCCAAAAAATCTACTATCCCACTGCCTTCTATGCGGATCTGTTCGATGCCCTGGGCAAATCCACTTTCCCCAGTTACCATACCTACAAGTGCGTTCAGGACAAAATCAAGCAGAGCGCCCTGTTTCAACTGGCGGGGCTGCCCCATCCCAGAACCCGCGTGTTTTACGGCAAACGGCAGAAAGCAAAAATCCAGGAATATTTTTCCTATCCGTTCATTGCCAAAGAGCCGCGTGGTTCAGCCATGGGGAGGGGCGTATATTTGATCGGCGACGATGTCGATCTGGAGATCTACACCCGTGACCGGCACGTGGCTTACATCCAGCAGTACCTTCCGGCCGACCGTGACATCCGGGTCGTCGTGATCGGCAGCCAGGTGGTGCATGCCTATTGGCGGATCGCCGGGGAAGGGGAGTTTCGCACCAATGTGGCCAGAGGGGGGCGAATCAGCCTGGCGCCGGTACCCGAAGCCGCCATCGCCCTGGCCCAACGGGCGGCGCAAGTCTGCGGGTGGGACGATGTAGGCATGGATATCTGCTGTCACGACGGTCAATACACCATCCTGGAAGCCAATATGAAGTATGGACGGGAAGGGTTCCGGGTCGCTGGAATCGACTATTTCAAGATGATGGAGCGTATGATCGACGATGGACAAATTTAAGGGGTTATCCACACCCCCCACACTGGACCGAATCAAATCCGCCCTGAACCAACAGGAACGGGCAATCTTTTCGCCGGTGGCGACCTCCAGCGAATCCGGGGTGCGCCGCCACCCCATCATCGATACCGCGGCCGGTTACCGGCAGGCGTTCTCTCTGGATTCGGACCGGATTCTGCACAGCCGGGCCTATACCCGTTACATCGACAAGACCCAGGTCTTTTATCTTATTCCCAACGACCACATCACCCACCGGGTGCTGCATGTTCAACTGGTATCCAAAATCGCCCGCACCATCGGCAGGTTTCTAAGGCTCAACGAGGATCTTATCGAGGCGATTGCCCTGGGCCATGATATCGGCCACACCCCCTTCGGCCATGAAGGCGAGCGATACCTGTCCGAATTGTGCCAACAGGCAGGCATCGGTTATTTTTTGCACAATGTCCAGAGCATTCAGTTCCTGGATCGGGTGGAGCGCAAAGGCCGGGGATGGAACCTGTGCCTGCAGACCCTGGACGGAATTTTGTGCCATGACGGCGAGATCCACAATCGTCTGCTGACCCCCAATCCCGACAAGGATTTTGCGGCCTTCGAAGCGGAGATCGCTGCCAAGAAGGCCGATCCGGATTACCCGCTCATCCCCATGACCACGGAGGGATGTGTCGTGCGGATGGCCGACACCATCGCCTACATCGGCCGCGATCTTGAAGATGCCATCCGCTTGGGCCTTCTCGATCGCCGCGATATCCCCAAATCCATTTCCCGGATTCTGGGCAACACCAACGGTACCATTGTTTACCGCCTGGTAACCGATGTCATCCAGAATAGTTGCGAGAACCATTTCGTAGCCTTCAGCCCCACGATTTCAGATGCATTGAAAGCGCTCAAAGCCTTCAATCTGGAACGTATCTACAAGAACCCGAAGAGCAAGGTTCACTCGGCGGCCATTCAACGGCTCTTTTCGATGCTATTCGAAATGCGGTTGGCGGACCTGGTGACGAGCAATCGTTCGTCCGACATCTTTTCCGGGTTTTTGGCCGATATGTCGGACGCCTACATTGCCAACCACAGCAACCCGGAGATTGTCCGGGATTACATTGCAGGAATGACCGATCGATACTTTTTGCACCAGTTTCCCGAACATCTTCGACCGGTGGCTCGTTTCTGAACCAAAGACGTTGACCCGATGAAAAAACGCTCCGCCCAACCGCTGCGTTCGAATGCCAACGACCATGAACGAACCTATCGGCAGCGGGTAGGCCGTGTGGGCTTGCACGCCTTTCAAGTCGTCTGTCAGGAGACAGACCTGATGGTCCAGGCCGATCGTCTGCTCGAATACGAAACCCGTGAACAGGTTCTCGTCTGCCGAGGGCAGATCGATGGGTATATCCATCGCTATCCCGAATTTGCTGTAACGTTGGAGCCCTGGCGGGAACAGGCGTTCGCGCCTGAAATCGTCAGGAATATGATCGACGCAGGCAGCGCTGCCGGCGTGGGCCCCATGGCGGCTGTAGCCGGCGCAATGGCCGCAACCGTCGGTCGAAAATTGCTCGATTACAGTCGCCACGTGGTGGTGGAAAATGGCGGCGATATCTTCATCAAAGCCAACGGCCCGGTGGTGGCCGGAATATTTGCCGGTCAATCCCCCTTGAGCATGAAAATTGGGATTTACCTGCCGGATACGCATGAAGGTATCGGGCTGTGTACCTCCTCGGGCACAGTGGGCCATTCCTTGTCCGCCGGGTCGGCCGATGCCGTCTGTGTCGTTTCCCATTCTTGTGCCCTTGCCGATGCCGCCGCTACTGCCATTGGCAACCGGATCCGGTCGCCACGGGAAATAAAAACAGCCATTGCCTTTGGCAAACGTATCGCCGGGGTGTTGGGGATCGTGGTGGTCGCCGGGAGTGAAATGGGGGCGTGGGGTCAGATCGAACTGGTCCCGCTCAAAGGAAAAAAAGGTTGAGTTTTAGGTCGGAAAAGGATAAAGATGCTTGATAATCAAAGGGTTTCATGGACGTTGCGGTCACCCCGTAACCTACTCCACCAGGCCCGACGCGACGCTAACCCCCCAACGGAAACCAGGCGGAGGAGAAACACACAATGAAAAAGGTGAAAATCGCCTTCTGGATTGTCGTATTCGGCTTTGTCGGACTGGTCATCTTTCAGAACAAGGATTTTTTCATGTCAGAAAGCCGCCTGATGATCGACCTGGGATTTTTCTATTACGAAACGCCGTTTCTGGCCAACGCCGTTTTCTTTGTGGCCTTTTTCCTGGTGGGTATTTTGATCTCTTATTTTTCAAGCTTGTTTAAACATTTCAAGGACGCCAGAACTATAAAGACGTTAAAGGCCAAGGAGACCAGCCTCGTGGAAACGGTATCGTCATTGGAAAAGCAGCTCACCGCCCAAACGGTTCCCGTTGAGCCTTCGCCAACTGCAACCATTGAAAACGAACCCATTGAAGATGAACCCGTGGAAGCGGTTGCTGAATTGAAATGACCCGGATCGTGCCGTCGGCCGCGGCGAACCTGGAGCATTGCCCCGTCATCTGCCGCCCTGTTTGGGTGGCCGCCTCTGTCACCTGCCGCCTCACATCCTTAACAAATCGAAATTATTTCATGATTGATGGCCTCCGTTAAAGCTACACCCATGATGCAGCAGTACCTCTCCATCAAGGAGCGGTATCCTGACGCCCTTTTGTTTTACCGCATGGGCGACTTCTACGAGATGTTCTTCGAGGACGCCCAAACGGCCTCCCGTGTGCTGGAGATCACCCTGACGTCGCGCAATAAGCACGATGAGTCGCCGGTTCCCATGTGCGGGGTTCCCTATCGGGCGGCACAGGGCTATATCTCGAGACTGATTGAAAATGGTTACAAGGTCGCCATCTGTGATCAGGTGGAAGATCCCAAAGCGGCCAAGGGCCTGGTCAAGCGGGAAGTGGTCCGGGTCGTGACCCCCGGTATGATTATCGAGGATGAACTGCTGGATGCAAAGACCAACAATTTCATTCTGGCCCTGTCCCGGCACATGCATATGACGGGCCTGGCCAGTCTCGACATTTCCACCGGAACGTTCCGCCTAACCGAAACGGCCGATATGACGGCCATTATAGATGAAATCATGCGTGTGGCCCCCAGGGAGATCCTGCTGCCCGAATCCCTGAATGCCGATGCCGCGATAGCACCGTTTCTAAAGGCGGACCTCGTCGGCGCCGTAACCGTGATGGAAGACCGTACATTCGAGTTTGCGGGCAGCCGTCGCCGATTGCTCGAGCAGTTCGATACGCTTTCGCTGGAAGGTTTCGGATGCGAGTCCATGAAAGCCGGGGTGGGGGCCGCCGGGGCACTGATCCACTATGTCGGTGAAACCCAGCGCCAGAAGATCGAACACCTTGCCGCCGTCCAGACTTACTTTCTCGGTCAGTTCCTCGTCGTGGACGACCAGAGTTGCCGCAACCTGGAATTATCGGCCAACATCCGCACCGGCAGTCGCCAGGGAACATTGCTGGGGATCCTGGATCAGACGGTCACCGCCATGGGCGGAAGGCTCATGGCCCATTGGTTGCGATATCCGCTGCTGGATCCTGCCCGGATTCAGGTCCGGTTCGATGCGGTTGCCGAAGCGGTGGGACAGATGCAAACCCGAAAGGAGCTTCGGGAATCCCTCAAGCCCGTAAGGGACCTTGAACGCCTGGGCAGCAAGATCTCCATGGGGCATGGCAATGCACGGGACCTGACGGCGATGAAACGCTCCATTTTCGCATTGAATGATATATTCGCCGCTCTCTCCCTTCTCTCCGCCGCCCCTTACGTGTACGATCGTGACACCCGCGCACTGCATGCACTGGCCGACCTGATCGATCGGGCCATCCGCGAGGATGCACCGCCCGTGATCACAGAGGGAGGCATGATCCGGGAGGGTTACGATGCCGACCTGGATGAATTGATCCGCATCGGCAAGGACGGCAAGGGGTGGTTGGCCGAACTGGAGGCCAAGGAGCGCAGTGCTACCGGCATCAACTCTCTCAAAGTACGCTACAACAAGGTATTCGGCTATTACATCGAGGTTTCCCGCACCCACAGTGAATCGGTGCCTGACCACTACGTGCGCAAACAGACCCTGGTGAATGCGGAGCGATACATCACCGACGAGTTGAAGCATTTCGAATCCCGGGTACTCAACGCCGCTGATCGACGCAACGGTATGGAAATGGATATCTTTGTTTCCATCCGGGATCAGGTTAAGGCGCACCACGCCGATATCCGGCGGGTCGCCCGGTTCATTGCCCGGGTGGACTGTCTGTCCACGTTTGCCGAAATCGCCCATAACAACGATTATTGCCGACCGGAGATCAATACGGACGGCATTCTGGAGGTCCGGGAGGGACGGCATCCGGTGGTTGAAAAGCTGATCACCGGCGAGCGGTTCGTGCCCAATTCCATTGTCATGGACAATCGCAGCAATCAAGTGCTGATCATCACCGGCCCCAACATGGCAGGAAAATCCACTGTGCTCAGGCAGGTGGCGCTGGTAACCATCATGGCCCAGATGGGATCGTTCGTGCCAGCGGAGACGGCCAATATCGCCATTACCGACCGCATCTTCACCCGGGTAGGCGCGTTGGACAACCTTTCAGCCGGCCAGAGCACCTTTATGGTGGAAATGCAGGAAACGGCCAACATCGTCAATAACGCCACAGAAAAGAGCCTGGTGATTCTGGATGAGATCGGCCGCGGTACGTCAACCTATGACGGCTTGAGCATCGCCTGGGCCGTGGCCGAGCACCTTCACGACCTGAACGGCACGGGCACCCGCACCCTATTTGCCACCCACTACCACGAACTGACCGAACTGGAAAACCAACTCGACCGGGTCAAGAACTACAATATCGCCGTCAAGGAGTGGAACGACGAAATCATTTTCTTGAGAAAATTGGTCGAAGGAGGTACCAATCGCAGCTATGGCATCCAGGTTGCGAGGCTGGCAGGGATTCCCGAACCGGTGATCCGGCGTTCCAAAAAGATTCTTGCCCAGATCGAAACGGGAATTCATCCTCGAACCGCTGAAAACAAACCGACCGGCGCCGGCCGGAAAAAAAGAAATGGGCACGTCCAATTGGAACTGTTCAGTCCAATGGAACGGAAGCTATTGGAATCGATACAGATGCTGGATTTGCGCCGAATGACCCCCATCGATGCCCTGAATGTGTTAAACGAATTGCAGATCAAGGTACAATCCGTTTTGAATTGACTTTTGATTGAGTGAACATGCAACAACGCGCCAATAAATCGTTGTCTTCGACCATTATCCGCTTGTTAACCTTGACCCTGCTGACCCATATGGCCATGGTTTGGCCGGCCTGGGCGATGACTCCCAAGGAACAGTATTATCGAGCGGAAAAGGCCTATGCCGCGCTCAAGAAAAATGTCCGGCACCAAAAATACCGGGACCGGTGGCTGGCCTGTATCGAGAAATACCAAAACGTCTACCGGCTTGATCCTTCCGGGCCCTGGGCCGCCGCCGGACTCTATAAATCTGGTATCTTATACTTGGAACTCCACAGACGGTCTTTTTTGGACGCCGATCAAAAAGAAGCGGTGGACGCCTTCCAAAGGGTTATCCAACGATATCCCAAGAGCCGTTATACTCCGAAATCCAGATCTCAACTGGCCGATTTGGACAAACCGGCGGCACGACCCAGAAAGCCGGGGACTGCCCGGCATCTCAAGAAGGCCCATGCCGAGTATAATCAGTTGATGGCAAACGCCGAGAAACAGAAGTATCGGGATCAATGGGAAAACTGCGTCGATCGCTTTCAGACGGCCTACCGATCCGACGCCAGCGGTCCAGATGCGGCCGAATCCCTGTATATGATCGGATTGCTTTTCAAGGGCCTGTCGGACAAGTCTCATCGTGAGGCGGATCTTGACCAGGCCATGGAGTACTTCCGGCGGGTGAAAGCGGAGTTTCCAGGAAGCGCCTTTGCCGATAAAGCCGATGCCGAACTGGCCGGGAATGGCTCAGGGACCGCTGCAGCTATTGACGCGCCCGACCCGCTGGCCAGCATCATCTCCCAGAATCAAGAGGATCAAGAGGCGGACATGCCGGATTCGCCATTGCAGCCAGCCGGCCTGGTTACCGTGCAGGGACTGCGATTCTGGTCCAACCCCAGCTATACACGGATTGTTATCGATGCCGACCAGGAGACCCGCTTTTCCCACCGGCTGCTAAAAAAGGACCCCGCCATCAAAAAGCCCCAGCGGCTCTATATCGACCTGAGCAAGAGTCGGCTGGGAAGGGACATTCAGAAGTTTGTCCCCATCAACGATGAATTGCTCAGCGATGCGCGGGCCGGGCAGTACACCGGTGAGTCGGTCCGAATCGTCGTGGATATCAAGTCTTTTAAAACCTATAAAATATTCTCACTGAAAAATCCCTTTCGCATCGTATTGGACGTGTGGGGGGAGGATACGGACCGGCAGGCCGTCGGCCCGTCGACCTCACCCGCGCAGCCTTCAACCGGTAGGCTGCCGCCCGGTGCCATCGCCCGCCAACTGGCCTTGGGGGTGAGCCGCATCGTCATCGATCCGGGCCACGGCGGCAAGGATTATGGTGCGCCCGGCTATCTGAAGGGCGTTCATGAAAAGGACGTCGTCTTGCAGATTGCCAAGCGACTGGCTCGAAAAGTGGAGACCGAACTCAATTGCGATGCGGTCCTCACGCGAACGACCGACCGCTACCTGACGCTGGAGGAGCGCACGGCCATCGCCAACACGCAGAATGCTGACCTGTTCATCTCCATTCATACCAATGCGGTCAGAGACAAGCGGGCATACGGTATTGAAACCTTTTTCCTGAACCTGGCAACTGACGAGGATGCCATTCGGGTTGCCGCGCGCGAAAATGCCACATCGGCAAAAAATATCAGCGACCTGGAGACAATCCTGAACGATTTGATGCAGAACGCCAAAATCAGCGAATCGAGCCGCTTGGCGGCCATGGTCCAGCAGGAAATGTATCTGCATTTGAAAAATAATTTCAGCCACATTCGCAGCAAGGGCGTCAAACAGGCACCCTTTTACGTGCTTCTGGGCGCCCAGATGCCGGCGCTGCTTGTGGAAACGTCGTTTATTTCAAACCCAAGGGAGTGCAAGCGCCTGACAAGTGCCGAATACCAGGAGGAACTTTGCGACGGCATCATCCGCGGGATTCGAAAGTACATTAAGGAAACCAGTCCCACCGCCTATTTCTATCAACCGGCTGAGCGGGACAAAAACGGGTGAAGACCGTCACCGTGCTGCTGTCGCTGCCGGCCAACAACCCATCAACCAGAAATTTTCAGGAGGAAGCTGCAATGGATTACGAAAACATCATCTTCGATGTGGTGGAGGGTATTGCCACGATTACCTTCAACCGTCCCAAAGCGCTTAATGCGTTAAACGGCCATTTGCTCGACGAATTCTCAGCGGCGCTGGATGTGATCGAAGCTGACGAAGAGATCCGTGTGCTTGTCCTCACCGGCGCGGGTGAAAAATCGTTCGTAGCTGGGGCGGACATTACCGAACTGGCCACCTTCAACTCCCTGCAGGGAAAGATGTTTTCAAGAAAAGGGCAGCTGATCATCAGTCGGCTCCAGGAACTGGCTATTCCGGTGATCGCCGCAGTCAACGGCTTTGCCCTGGGAGGTGGCAGCGAGATGGCCCTGGCCTGCGATTTTATTTATGCCTCGGAAAACGCCATGTTCGGCCTACCGGAAATTACCCTGGGCATCATCCCCGGGTTCGGCGGCACCCAGCGCCTGCCCCGCCTTATCGGCAGCAACCGGGCCAAGGAGATGATCTTTACCGGACGGCTGATTCCTGCCGAAGAAGCCGAGAAGATCGGCATGGTCAACCGGATTTTTCCCCAGGAGTCGCTGATGGAGGAAACGCTTAAGACCGCCCGGGCCATGGCCACAAAAGGGAAAGTGTCCGTGAGAGCCGCCAAACAGGCGGTCAACAACGGTCTTAACGTGGATTTGGCCACCGGCTGCCAGATCGAGGTCGATGCCTTTGCCATCTGCATGGCCAGTGAAGATGGCAAAGAAGGTACCCGCGCATTTATCGAAAAGCGAAAACCACAATTCAAGGGGTCGCTCAAGGGATAGCGCACCTCAGTCATCCGGCAACGCCGATTTTAACACGAAGTGCTTGATATCTGGCGCGTTTTTACTTGACCCACGCGGCAAAATTATTTATCCAGCGATGTCCGGCGGAACGGGTACCAGCGAACTGCTTTTGAAAAGCGGGTGATGACCGACAACTGTCAACGGGTCGCGCAAAAGGCTCGATTCACCGGTGCCATTGGCGGTTTTGGCTCATTCCGGTCCATGCCAGGAACGGTGACACCGCTAGCGCAATTGCGCCCAACATGCCATGGCTGACGGCGCGTTCGTCCGATTGCCCATTGGCAAATGCATTAAAAGAGGCTGTGGGGTAATCCTCCCAGCCTTTTTTTTGGTCTGGCTGCCGACATATCAGCATGCTTGAGGATTGAACCGTCAGGTTCGACTGCCGCTATCTCGGCGAAAAGGAGAAGCGTACCATGATTTACGACATTGAATACGAAACCATGCCGCGCGAAGCGCTTGAATCGATACAGCTTCGTCGGCTTCAGAGTACCTTGGAGCGGGTCTATGCCAATGTCCCCTTTTACCGTAAGCAATTTCAGACGGCAGGGATCGTCCCAGCTGACATCAAAAGCCTGGACGACCTGCGCCGGATACCGTTTACCACCAAGCAGGACCTGCGGGACAACTATCCCTTCGACATGTTTGCCGTGCCCATGGATAACGTGGTGCGCATCCACGCATCGTCCGGTACGACCGGTCAGCCGACAGTGGTGGGGTATACGGCGAGGGATGTCGGCACTTGGTCCATGCTGATGGCACGTGCGCTTTCTGCCGGCGGCGCCGGGCGCGGCGATATCATCCACAATGCCTACGGATACGGGTTGTTTACCGGTGGACTGGGCGTCCACTACGGTGCGGAGCGACTGGGGGCATCCGTGATACCGGTTTCCGGCGGCAACACCAAACGTCAGGTGGTGATCATGAAAGATTTTGGCCCCACCATCCTGACCGCGACCCCGTCCTATACCCTGCATCTGGCTGAAGTGGCCGAAGAGATGGGCGTTGCCTTTGATTCGCTGAAATTCAAGTTCGGCATTTTCGGTGCCGAGCCCTGGTCAGAGAAAATGCGTGAAGAGATCCAGCAGAAGTTGAACCTTACTGCCGTTGACATATACGGCCTCAGTGAAGTGATGGGGCCCGGGGTGGCCATCGAATGCCATGAAGCCCAAAAAGGCCTCCACGTCTTCGAGGATCATTTCATACCGGAGATCGTCGATCCCCACACCCTTGATCCCCTGCCTTACGGAGAGGCGGGCGAACTGGTCTTCACTTCGCTGACCAAGGAGGCCTTTCCCGTGATCCGGTATCGCACGCGGGACATTACCGCCTTGAATCCTGAACCGTGCAGCTGCGGCAGAACCCATGTCCGCATGAACCGGGTAACCGGTCGCAGCGACGATATGCTGATTATCCGAGGGGTCAATGTCTTTCCTTCCCAGATCGAAAGCGTACTCATATCCACCGAGGAAGTGACACCCCACTATCAGTTGGTGGTTGACCGTGAAGACAACCTGGACGTGCTCACCATCAAGGTGGAAGTGGGTGAAGGAAGTTTTACCGACGAAGTGAAAGGCCTGCAACATTTAGAGCGACGAATCACCAAAAATATCAAGGAATTGCTAGGTGTCTCGGCCAGGGTCAAACTGGTTGAGCCCAAAACCATCGAAAGAAGCCAGGGCAAGGCGGTAAGGGTTGTGGATAACCGCTCGATTTGATAGTTTTTAAAAAAAGCATACCATCGCTCAAGTCGACCAATCTTATGACCGATTATAAAATGGAGAAACGCATGCATGTAGAACAGATTTCCGTTTTTCTGGAAAATAAATCCGGGCGGCTTTCAGAGGTCACCGCCATTTTAGCTGAATCGGATGTGAACATTCGTGCCCTGGCACTTGCCGATACGTCCGATTTCGGCGTCTTGAGATTGATCGTGGATGATACGGACAAGGCCCGCCATGCACTTAAGAAAAACGGATTTACGGTTGGTAAAACCAATGTGGTGGCGGCGGAAGTGCCCGACCGCCCTGGAGGGCTTCACGACATCCTGATCATGCTTCATGACGCCAGCCTCAACGTCGAGTATATGTATGCGTTTGTGCGGTCCTCCGGTGACAACGCCGTGATGATCTTTCGCATCGAGCGGGAGCAGGAGGCGATCCGGCTGCTTCAATCCAAGGGCGTCAAGGTTATCGACGGCAAGCACCTCTACACCCTTTGATGGCCTCATCAGTTAAGGGCGGCCGCTTTTGGTCAAGCCTGCGGCCAGGGAAAATTGTGGTGCTTTTTTGACAACGGATGTGCTATATAATTAACTATTCACGACCACTTAGGCGCTTATTGCAAAGGCGTTTTGGCGTTGCCAATGGTTTTCATTTGGTTTCAAGATGCGCTAAGCGGATCGGGGACACCCGTGTAAGGTTTACCGAAAAACAAAAAATGGACTGAGGGGCAAGCAATACATGGGTTGTTTGCTATAGCTATCCCTTCAGATCCCCTCAGGTTGATCAATGGCCGACAAACAGGTGAATCCGGCTCAGCTGATCTGGGCTGTCGCATTGATACTGGCTGGTTTAGGCGTTTTCTACCGCATCCCCCAAGTGATGCCGAGTATCGAACAGATACCGAGATTTGCCGCCGCCTCCGGCTTTATCCGGTTTTGTTTTTATTTCATGGGTCTGTTTCTTATCGGCGGAGGATGTAAAAAACTCTACCATCAGTACCGTAAATAGAGCGTCTTGACCAACATGATTGATTTGCACCACGCACGGACAACCCAATTACCCAATCAACAGCAGGATACGATTCATGGCCAATGCAGAGATTTCTTTTACGCTTGACGAGGATACGGACAGTGCGAGAATGTCTGACGCCAAATATAAATCCAGGATTCAGGCTATCGGCAATCGGCTCAATGAAGCCAACAACCTTGGTGAGGCACTGATCAACCTGAAGGATGAAATCTGCGAGTTGTTCGGAGCGGACCGAATCACCGTCTATGTGGTGGATGGCGTTAAACGGGAACTGGTATCGCGCTTCAAATCGGGCAGTGAGGTGGCCGAAATTCGAATTCCCGTGGCTCAGACCAGCATTGCCGGGTATTCTGCATTGAAGCAGACCCTGGTGAACATCAAGGATGCATATGACCAGAAGGAGTTGGCCGCCATCGCTCCGGATCTCCAGTTCGATTCAAGCTGGGACCGTCGCACCGGCTACCGGACCAAGGAGGTCCTGGCCCATCCGATCGTTTACCAGAAGTATCTGATGGGCACCATGGAACTGATTAACCGCAAAGGAGATGGTGTATTCGGAGATGCGGAGGAAAAGGCGGTATTGGAGCTGTCCAAAATCATGGGGACGGCCCTGTACAACCAGAAGCGCATCGCCGCCAGAGGCGGCCGCAACAACAAATACGACTTCCTGCTGGAAAATCACCTGCTCACCCAAAAAGAGCTGTCCCAGGCCATTGCCGCCGCCACCCAGCGCAAAGAACCGGTTTCCGCGGTGTTGATGAAGGATTTCAAGATCCCTAAAAAGGAGATCGGCAGCGCTCTGGAAAAGTACTACAAGACCAGCTTCATCGAGTACAACTCCAGCTATCCGATCCCCGGAGACCTCATGGCGGGCCTGAAGGTGCCCTTCATGAGAAACAACATCTGGGTGCCTCTGAAGTCGGACGGCAACAAGGTCGTCATTGCCGTCGACAATCCCCACGACCTGAAAAAGATCGACGAGATCAAGGCGCTCTTTCCGGGGCGTCCCGTTAATTTCTACGTGAGCCTCAAGCAGGACATCCTCGATTTTATCAAGCTGTTCACCCAGGATGAAAAAGAGTTGGCGGAGATCGATGATATCCTCTCCCAACTTCAGGTGGAATCCGAAGAGGTGGAAGAGGCGGAGGCCAGTATCGGCGATGAGGACAGCGCCGTGGTCCAGTTGGTCAACAAGATCATCCTGGACGCCCACAGCCGTGGCGCATCCGATATCCATATCGAACCTTATCCCGGCAAGCAGAATACCCAGGTCCGCATCCGGGTCGACGGTTCGTGCACCGTTTACCAGACTATTCCCTTTTCATACAAAGCCGCGGTCGTCTCCCGAATCAAGATCATGTCCGACCTGGACATCGCCGAACGGCGGCTGCCCCAGGACGGCAAGATCAAGTTTAAAAAATACGGCGGCAAGGATATCGAACTGCGAGTGGCCACCATCCCCACCCAGGGTGGCCTGGAAGACGTGGTCATGCGCCTTTTGGCTGCGGGGGAGCCGATACCTCTGGATAAGATGGGGTTTTCCAAACCCAACTATAAAAACTTTATCAGCGTGATCACCAAACCCTACGGACTGATCTTCGTCTGCGGGCCTACCGGTTCAGGTAAAACCACCACCTTGCATTCGGCCTTGAGCTTTATCAACAAAACCGAAACCAAGATCTGGACTGCGGAGGACCCGGTCGAAATCACCCAGCGCGGCCTTCGCCAAGTGCAGGTGAAACCCAAGATCGGTTTCGATTTTGCTGCGGCCATGCGCGCCTTTCTGCGTGCCGACCCGGACGTGATCATGGTGGGTGAAATGCGTGACAAGGAGACTACCTCCATTGGCATCGAGGCCTCCCTGACCGGCCACCTGGTCTTTTCCACCCTGCATACCAACAGCGCACCGGAGAGCATCACGCGTTTGCTGGACATGGGGATGGATCCTTTCAACTTTGCCGATGCCATCCTGTGCATCCTGGCCCAGCGGCTCGTAAGGACTCTATGCAAAACCTGCAAGCGCAATTATCACCCCAGCCAGGAGGAGTACGACGAGTTGGTCCGGGAATACGGGGAGGAGGAGTTCAAGAACAATCTGAACATCCCTTACACCGACGACCTGCAACTGGCCAAACCGGAAGGGTGCGACTTGTGCAACAACACCGGCTACCGGGGACGCATGGGAATCCATGAACTGCTGATGGGGACCGACGATATGAAGAAGTTGATCCAGACCAAGGCCGAAATGGAAAAAATCCGCAAGCAGGCTATTTTTGACGGTATGACCACCTTGAAACAGGACGGCATCGAAAAGGTTTTTCAGGGTCACTGCGATCTACTAGAAGTCAGAAAGGTCTGCATCAAGTAGCACCGTTTCACAATCGGCATCTTTTGGACCGGGCCGGTGTTCTCGCCAGGTTGAGATCCTCGACGTAGCGCTGCTACGCCTGCGGTTTCAAGCTGGCTGCGGCCTTGGCCTGAGCCAAAATCCACCAATTCTGAAACGGTGCTATCTGAGGGTTTGTTATCCCCCAGCAAATTATTTTATAACAGGATTGTCACGGGCAGCTTGGAATTTTTCCAGCTGCCCGTGGTAATAGGTGCGGTTGGTTTTGGCCAACCCCAGAGCGCTCGTGGCTGCATCGATGGCTTCGGTGATGCGGCCGTTGACATATAGGCTTTCGGCCAGGGTGTCCAAAATGTGAGGGGACTGCTCGATGGCGGCGGCCCTTTGCGCCAGGTCCAATGCCTGCTGCGGATTTCGGTATGCCGGATCCTCGCAGGTGGCCAGCAGCCACGCGTAGTTGTTCAATATGATGGCGCTATGCGGATCGATGTCAAGGGCGGTCCGATAGGCCGTCACCGCCTGGCCGAAGCTGCTGCGGCCGAGATACAGATCCCCCAACATTCCGTAAAGGCCGGCATTGGCGCCACCGTTTCGTGAGATCTCGTTCAATATAGCGGTTTCGAAAAACTTCTCGTTAAGCTGCTTGCCGGTCTGGCCAACATTGAGCTGGTAGCCGGCGACCCCCACCACCACCATGGTCGCCGCATAGATGGCGATGCTGGCCCTTACCTTGCGGTCGTGGCGTTGAACCCAGGTGCGGTCCGCTTCGCAGCGTTTTAAGAAATCAACCCGCTGACCGATGCTGAAGTGATGCCAGTTGGGCTTGTCCGGAGAATGACCGGAAACGGCCACAATCTTTTTAAAGGTCGAAATCAACGGCGCGGCACTGCCGAAAAGCCCATAAACCGAGGCGTCCGCCTGGCGTTCGAAGTTGCGCATGAAGTAGCCGAAGATGAAGCGGAAATAAACGAGGAAATTAATGATGATCGCCAGGCTGAGCAGCCCCGTGGTCACCGTGGTTCGGCTGATACCGGTCATGAACACAAAACGATAGATGGGTTCGGAAAAGATGATCAGGTAGACGATGAGATCGAAGGTCGCATAAGCGATAACCATGTAACCGATAAAGAAGAAGAGATAGAACAGCAGATGGTGTCTTTTCACGTGCCCGACTTCATGGGCGATGACGGCATCTATCTCTTCAGGGTTCAGGACACGCAGCAAGGCGTCGGTGACCAGGATATAGCGAAAACGGCTCACCAGGCCCATCACCCCGGCAGTGATCATGCGGCCGCCGAAGATCGGCCAGTACAGAATATCCGCATAGTTAAGGTCGGCCCGCCGGCACAGCGCTTCGATACGCTGGCGATTAAAGCCGGCTTCCAATGGGCGGCAGCGCCAGAATTTCTGGATGATCAACGGGCCGATTACCGCCACGGCAAACAGAAAAAAAAGAAAATAGGCCGTTTCGCCCTCGGGTGACTCAAGCACCTGACGGGGCAGGTCGAAGGGCAGCGCCAGAAGCAGGTCGGCGACGCCTGAAAGCAGCAGCCAGGGCAGCAATACGGGCACACTGAATGCGATGTTGGATGTCACATAGGCCCGGCGGGTGAGGTCGGCACCGTAAATGTGCCGGTAGGCCGCATGGGCGTTGGACCAGACAATCGCCAGGTAGCCAACGAAAAGGGACATGAAAATCAAGGCCTGAAGGGTGGGAATGGCTTCGAACAGCCAAATTCCCGCTAAAAACGAAGAGAGGTTGAGGCCGTAAATATCCACGGCAAACAGAGCGATGGCAAGGACGGATTGGCGGGTCAGGGCCGATGAAAACTGCTGGTCCAGCACATCGTGGCTGTGGATGGCGGACATCTGTGCGATCCGGGTAAACCGGCGCCTGGAAAAAATGAAAAAGAGCAGGATCAGCGACAAGAAGTAAATCAGCGTGTCCAGGGGCGCGAAGTTGGTCTGCTCCGACGGCTGGTAGGTCGAATAGATCAGCAGGGCGACGATGAAATAGATGAAGTTTCCGAACATGGTGTCAGCAGTCCTGGCGGGGTGGTATGGGCGTTGAGACAATCCAATTGGACGGTATAATCGGTCGTCGCACCAACACGTTATGGCTTTTTCCGTCTATTATGGCCAAACGAGCAGGCCTATGGCCGGTGTCATGGGGTCGCTGCGTCCGCGTCGCTGCGGGTTGCTTGGGCGTTTTTCTTCGGTTTGCGGTAGTAGCGTTCCTTTTCGCTGTAGATGCAACCGCAGTAGGGCTGACGGTACATGCCCAACCGACGGGATTCGTCGATTCCGGTTTTCCATCCGTCCCGAAAATCCTGATAAAAAAAAGGCACGCCCACTGACTTGCCAACGGCTTCGCCGATCGATCGGATCTGATCATGCTTTTGAAACCGGCTGTAGAGCAGCGTGGTGGTAAACCCGTCGAACTTGCCTTTTTTGGCGAGGTTAGCCGTGGTGGTCAACCGGTCGTGGTAGCAGTAGGTGCAGCGATCGGCCTCCCGGAAGGCCACCTGGCGTAAAAAAGCCTCCAGCGCATAACCGGACTGGTAAATCATTTTCAGGGAAATCGATTCCGCATAGGTTTTCAGGGTCTCTTCGCGCCGTATGCACTCGGTAAAAGGGTGGATATTGTTGCGATAGAAAAAACCCATGACATCACAATTGTCGTCGCGCAGCACCTGTACCGGGTAGATGCTGCAGGGGCCGCAGCAGACGTGAATCATCAGCTTCATCGGCGGGCTCCGAAAATGGCGGTGCCGATGCGCACCAGAGTGGCGCCTTCCTGGATGGCCACTTCGAAATCGCCGGTCATGCCCATGGACATTTCCTGCATGCTCACGCGGGGGATGTTGCGTTCGCGGATCCGGTCACGCAGCCGGGCCAACTGGCGGAAAAAGGGGCGCGCCTGCTCCGGTTCATCGAAAAAGGGTGGCATGGTCATCAGCCCCTTCACCCGGACGTTGTCGAGATCGCTGATCTGCGCGATCAGTTCAACGGCGCCGGTCTCCGCGATGCCTGATTTGCTCTCCTCCCGGCTGATATTCACCTGGATGAGAATGTCCTGCACCTTGCCGTTTTTGCGCGCTTCTTTGTCCAGGGCTTTGGCCAGTTTGAGGGATTCGACCGAATGGATCAGGTCGAACATGCGCACGGCATATTTGGCCTTGTTGGATTGCAGGTGGCCGATGAAGTGCCATTGCACAGGCCTGTCATACAGGGCATTGAACTTGTCGCGGGCCTCCTGGATGTAATTTTCGCCCAAAATTGCGGCACCGGCATCGATGGCTTGGGCAACCCGGTCGGCATCGACGGTCTTGCTCACCGCAACCAGGCGGACGGTTGCGGGGGCACGGCCGCAAGCGGTTGCCGCGTCGGCGATTCGTTGGTTGATCCGGTCCAGACGTTCCTTCACACCGCGAGTCCTTTCGGGTTTTCGGCATGCATCCTCACGACCCCCATCCTGATCAAGGTTTCGATCACCTCACACACGGGAAGCCCCACCACGTTGGTGTATGATCCATGGATACGCCGGACGAGGAAGGTTCCCATCCCCTGGATGGCGTATGCGCCGGCTTTGTCAAAGGGTTCGCCAGTCTGGATATACCAGGCGATCTCGTCCGCGGTCAAATCCTTGAATTGCACATCCGTTTTGATTGCTTCGCTGACGCCGGTACGCTTGTTTTTACAGACGATGGCATATCCGGTATATACAAAATGGGTCTGGCCGCTCAACCGTTCCAGCATCTGCCTGGCTTCGCGCGGATCATCGGGCTTGCCGAGAATGGCGTTGCCGATGGTAACGATCGTATCCGCGCCGATCACCCAACTGTCCGGATATTGCCGGGCCACCTCGTCGGCTTTGGCTTCGGCCAGTGTTTTGACATAGTCCGCAGGGTTTGCTAACAGGACCGAATCTTCATCGAAGGTGCTGGGGATCACCGCGAATGTCAAGCCGGCCTGTTCGAGCAGGTAGCGACGTCGCGGCGATTGGGATGCCAGAATCAGTTGGGGTGGTTTTACCGTCATTCAACCGTTTTTACCAAATGCCATGCACAATAACAAGGATCAAAGGGACATCCCGCTAAACGCCACGCGTTTCTGGATCATCGGTGCCGGCCGATTCGGGCGGATCGCCGTGGAGCGGATCACCCGGCATATTTCCCATGCTACCCTTATCGTGGTCGATCAGAAACCGTTGTCGATCGATGGAGCGGATATCACCACGATCCACGAAGAAGGCATCGAATGGCTCGATCGATCGCTCGTTCCGGATGCGCCGGTGGACATGATTGTCCCGGCCATTCCCGTTCATGTCGCCGCAGCATGGTTGAAGCGCAGGCTTAGGTATTTATATGAAATACATCCATATATAATCCAAGACGCCTGGCTGGATGAACTGCCCCATCCCATGCGGGGAGCAGCCGGACAGGCCTTTGTCAGCCACGCCGATTTCGTATGTCCGGACAACTGCAGCGAGCCGGCACGCACATGCACCCATACCGGAAAGCCCAGGCCCATGGATCTTTTCCGCTTGTTGGACAGCATGCCAATCGAGGATGTCCTGCCCGTCATCGTTCGCAGTCATCAACTGCTGCCCGGCGTAGGTGGCATTTACCCCTCAGAACTGCTGTCTGCATTGGACACGGTCTGTCATAACAGCCATCGACCGATAATGATCGCTACGGCCTGCCGCTGTCATGGTGTGCTGGATTTCATGCGCCTTGAAAAAAGGGCGGATGAGCCGGGCCACGATGAGCCATCTGCTTGACATTTCCCGGGATACCCGTTAATAGCAGCCTCACCAACCTGAACCATTCAATCCGCACGTCCCGCATCACGAGACAGCGACTGCCTGGGTGGCGGAATTGGTAGACGCAAGGGACTTAAAATCCCTCGGGGCTTAGCCCCGTGCCGGTTCGATTCCGGCCCTAGGCACCAATGAAAACAATGGGTCAGCCAAGATTGGCCGACCCATTGTCATTGGATGGTCGGCAATTGTTAGCACTACGATTCACCTTAAAAGTATTCTCCATGCCAGCGTTTCCAATTATTGCAACTCGGCATTTCAACCCCGGTCTAAAGATTGAGTTGGCAACCGGATTGTGTTAGGGGACTTGTCCTGAAACCGAAAACGACCGTTCTAAACAGCGGCGATTATCCCATTCACCCTGAGAGTCTGAAATGAAAAAAACCTACGATTTAAATGTCCTTAAAAGGACTACGATTATTACGCCGGACCAGCTTCGTGAAGAATTTCCGATGACTGAAAAAGCCACCCGGACCGTATTGGACAGCAGGCAGGAAATTAAAGATATCTTGGACGGCAAGGACAGCCGGCTGTTGATCATCACCGGCCCCTGTTCAATTATCAGCCAGCAGCAAGCCTTAAGATACGGTGAACTGCTGGCCGGACTGCAGGAGAAGGTCAAAAAGACCATCAAACTGGTCATGCGGGTCTATTTTGAAAAACCAAGGACCAATGTGGGGTACAAAGGGCTGATTTCCGATCCGCATATAGACAAGAAAACCTTCGATATCGACGAAGGGTTGAGAACGGCCAGAAGGATATTGATGGACCTGAATGAGATGGGTGTGGCCGCCGGAACGGAAATCCTGAGCCAAACGGCTGCCGAACGGCTTTCCGGCCTGATCTCCTGGGCCTGCATCGGCGCGCGGACCACCGAATCTCAAAACCACCGGGAATGGGCCAGTGCCTTTTCGATGCCTGTGGGGTTTAAAAACGGGACCGACGGAAACCTGAATACGGCCATCAATGCGCTGCTGGCGGCCTCCACCGCCCAGGTCTTCGTCGGAAACGATCCCTACGGCGTGACGTCGCGGGTCTTTTCCAAAGGCAACCGATATTGCCACATCGTCCTGAGGGGCGGCAAACGGCCCAATTACGACCCGGTCAGCATCAGCGAAGCATGCAGCATGTTGTCCAAGCATCCCTCGCTGCTCCAATCCCTCATTGTGGACTGCTCCCATAAAAATTCAGGTAAGGATTACCGCAAACAGGGGGAGGTCTTCAATCATGTGTTGATTCAGAGAGTCGGCCATACCAATGGCATTCACATCAAGCCCAATACGGCCATCCGTGGAATGATGCTGGAGAGTAATGTGGAAGCGGGCAAACAGCCCTTCGTATACGGGGAAACCCGCAAGGAGGACCTTAACCCGTTTGTTTCCATCACGGATCCGTGCATCGGGTGGGAGGAAACCGAAGCCATCATCCTTACCGCCCATCGCCAATTGTAATCCCGCTCATGGCGCGGGCGTAAACATCTTGTCCAGGAAAAAGGGATCGTCGAAATGGCGCTCACCGACAAAGGCCACGGCATGCCTTCCCCACTGGCGCATGGCCCCGGGCGACAGCACCCCTGTCGGCCAGAGGATAAACCGTTCCAGCCGCTGACTGCCGGGAACCAGCCCATACCGGTCGAACATGCTCTTTCGTCTGCCGTCGAGGCGCGGAAGCCGTTTCAATTCGCCATAATCGACAAGTGCGTAAGCCTCCGTTCCCGATCGAAAATCCCGGGGTACCGGGTAAAGGGACCTGACATAGTGCGTGCGCTGTTCCATTGCCACCACCATTATTTCCGATGCTGGCCGTATCTGCGGCGCCTTTAAAATCAACGGCGCCTCCTTGTAGTTGATTGTCTCACGCACCCGCAGACGATCGCTGGGATAGGCCTTGTAGTAGCATCCGCAGTTATGAATGGTTTCGTAAAGGATCGGATCCCCATCCCCATCCAGGGTGACGCGATAATTGAGTCCGTCAATCAGCCCCGCGTAGATGTCAACCATACCTTCACGGGGGCGGGAGGGAAACCAGATGATGTAGTTGAGCTGGGTAAGAATGGTATTGCCGTATCGGGTGAACGAGAGGAGGGTGTAGGTCTCAGGTCTGCCCGTATCGATCTCGATGCGGCCATCTGCACGCCAGGCGGGTGACCCGATACGGTCCGCATCGCCCTGTGCTTGGATTTCCCAAATCGGGGCAAATGCCTTAAAGAGCGCATGGCGATTCTCAGCGGAATAGTCGGGAATGCCCAGCGCATCACGTTCACCCCCGCGAATGATCCGATGGGCAGCCGCGGTGTCGTCGGCTCCCGCGGCTGGAAAATATCGAATGGGTTGCCAGTCTTTCGGCGATTCTATGGAAAAACCGTCGCGCGCTTCGGTATGCCATTTTTTTACGCCTTGCGAAACGAACATGCTGGTGATCGGGTAGAGTCCCAGGACCTTTCGAAGGGTAATGTATTCGTCGTTCACCGAAACAGCCATATGCCGCCGCGCTTTTTTGTCGGCGTTCAACAACTCGGCGTTTTTAAGCAGATTCCCACACGCCACGACCCTACGATACAATGCATTCCTGCCGCCCACCGAATCCACGGCAGCGATATCCGCGTCCGATAGATTGTCGATTTCGAATTGGCGGGCCGATTGATCCAGAGCCTGCATGTGATCGACCCAAGCCGCAAAAACCGGGTTGTCTTCAACTTCGTCTCGGAATGAAGCAATGAATCGGTCCGTTCTCAGGTAGGGATGTTGCTTCACCCGGGAATAACCGGCATCCACGGTATCAGCCGCTGCCGTTCGCGCGTCGAGCGATGCGAAAAAATCGGCACAGCTTCCCAGGGGACCGTTGCGGCCGACATGGGGTGAGCGAGTGGGTTCGGGCCACATGGCGCAACCGGTGTGCAGGATTACCCACAGCGTTACTACCAACACCAACCGAATGGGGGCGTATGGGCCTGCGTGGTCGGCGAAGTCATCGTGCTGCATTTTTTTCTTCACGGTAACGATCCTTCAAACGCATGGCGGTTTCCTGTTCCCACCTTGCTGTATAGGATAAAAAGTCCCGCATGCCACCGCTCCACGGATTGTAAACCCAAAATGCGGCCCCCCAAAAATCGAAATACGCAACCTGGGTGACGCGGGTGGTCTTGCCTTCAGGTACTAGCTGGATATACCCATGGTGGTATTTTTGCCCGCACGCTTCCGGGTTCAACAGGTGGAACGTCAGCCGAAACCGTTCTGGCAACAGGCGCGTCTGCCACCTGAAATAGACGTCAGGCCGGTAGGAGTACTGGGTTTCGGTAGTGGCGATATTGCCGTTTTGTCCGATAAAACGGTTATCACGAATGAATTTATTGGAAATAAGAAAGGTATTGTTGAAATCGGTCTTGAACCTCCAGTAGATGGACATGGGCACATTCACGCGGTACATGAGGCGGTAGGCTTGTCCGCCGTCGCGTTCAGGTGCGATTCTCTCAATAACCACCCTGTCGCTGTCCGCGTCTTCATGGTTGGCCGGCATGTCTTCGGGCGAGGCTGTCGATACGTGGCCGTTCACCAGGATCGCTCCAATAAGGGCGGCTATGTGGACAAATAAATGCCTGGTTGGGTTTTTCTGCATGGCTCTCTTTCGGCCAATTCATTATGATGGCAATATCCATTAAATTTGCCTTTCCGTCAAATGATTGTGATAAGAAATGCAGATGGGTACAGCGGATCCTATTGGATAACCAAAGATGGTCGGCCAGTTCCTGTTCGGGTGATCGAGAAAGCTTGTCATGCCGGGTTGGAACAGGTGTCCATAGAACGCGAAAACCATTTTATCATGACGTTGCTGGAATTTCTGGGGGGTGCAGCGGTTTTGCCATTGAGCCTTGGGATGGGGCGACCGCGCCTGATGGTAACGAATGCATGCGATGCATGACGAGGCAATGATGGAAGAATCTTCAGAAAAACGAGATGGCGAGCGCATCGAACCCTTGACCGTACCGGGTATGCGGTTGCTGATTCAGGGTGTCGCGCGTGACCTGATCAATATCAGCGACAACGGATTCGGCATCCTGATCGGCAAGGCCACGGATTTTCACCTGGGCCAGCGAATTACCGATATCCGCCTGGACGCAGTGGGTCAAACGCACCGGCTCCAGGGTGCCGTTGCCCATATTACCCGCTTGAAAACCGGCCATGTGCTCGGTATTCGGCTGGAATTTCGTTCCATCGAGGAGTATCGGTTTGTCGCTGATCTAAAGCATCGTTGTGCAGGGCAGACAGAGAGTCGGTAAACCCATGCAAGGCCTGCTTCGGCCAACCTGCTCATGCCGGAGAAGCGATTGCAATCCACGGGTGGCTTTTCGTCATGCCACCGTTTAACATACCGCCGGTCACGTCCGGTTCACTTCCCCGCTCGTTTTTCGGACCGGCCTTTTTCCCGATAGAGATGAACTTTTTCCAGCCGCCGGTGTCTATCGTTGCAACCCCAACAAAGGAGGCTGAAAATGAAAATCACGAAAAAGCTGATTATATCGGTTGCTATGGTTTTAAGCCTGGTATTGATATCCACATCGGTCTGGGCCGGTTCCAAACAGCAGCATCGCTGGGAGGGTGTCGCTATCGGCGTCGGTGCGGCGATGGTTGGAAGTGCGCTGATCCACCACCATGCATACGGTTATCATGGCGGGCCACCCGTGGCATTTTCATTCAACTTCCGGGAAAATCACCGACCGCCTTCAAGACATCACGGATACCGGAAGCCGCATCGAGGTGATCATCATGGCCATTGGCGCCCCTATGACCGCGGACACCAGCATACAGGCCATCGCCACCATGGAGATGTGCATGGCTCTAAACATCACGGTGACCGGCGAGAGCCTAATCGTTGCAACGGTGGTCGGAGATACTAAGTGCGCCAATGCGCAGCATGCGCCTAAAGGTTTAGGATGGACCATCCGGGGCATCCACAGGATGAATGCCCCGGATAATCCGTTAAAAAAAGCTTAGACATCCAGGCATTCCTGGCATACATTAGCGCCTGCTGGAGAAGCGTGTACGCTTTGTTTTTTATGATGACCAATAACTATACGTGACGATCGAGGGAGGAAATCGCAACAATGAAAAAATTGATCCTGTTCGCATTGATGGGGATGGTGGTGGTAAGTGGCTGTGCCACGCCCGAAACCAAAACCGGGAAGGGTGCCGCCTATGGAGCTGCCGGCGGTGCGGTGGCCGGTGCCGTATTGGGCCAGGCAATTGGCCGCGACACACAAGGGACGCTCATTGGTGCGGCGGCCGGCGCCGCTGTGGGTGCTGCCGCCGGTGCCGGTGTCGGCAAAATGATGGACAAGCAGGAGGCGGAAATGCGCGATGCCTTAGCGGCTTCAGAAGCGGCAGCCGTGAGGCGGGAAGGGGAGTTGCTGGCCATAACCCTTAAAGGGGACGTCAGTTTCGATCTAAATTCCGATGTCGTCAGACCCGGCCTGTATAATGAATTAGACCGCATCGCCCAGATCATGATCAAATATCCCCAGACCTCGATCCTGGTGGAAGGTCACACGGACGGTACCGGTTCGGACGCCTACAACCAGCAGCTTTCCGAACGTCGCGCTACCAGCGTGAAAAACCTCCTCGTCGGGCGAGGGGTTCCGGAATTCCGCATTAATACGATAGGATATGGGAAGAGCCGTCCGATTGCCACCAACGCCACACCGGAAGGCCGCCAGATGAACCGCAGGGTAGAAATCCGCATCAATCCCAATGCTTAGGGACTGCCATACATTTCCGTATTACCTGGCGTGCCGGATCGGTTAGTCGATCAATAAGAAAAGGGCGGCTTCTGGCCGCCCTTTTTCGCTTCATGCACGCATTCTGGTTCAAGCCTCTCTTCAAGCGTCCCTGTACTTGAATTTTCCCACCAGCGTATTCAACTCGTTTGCCAGGCGATACAGCTCGTCGGCGCTCTGGTTCACCTGCGTGCTGTTGCCGGAAAGCTGGGTGGAGACTTCATTGACCCCGGCGATTTCCTTGGCAATCTCACCGGATACCACGCTGCTCTGGCTCACGTTCTCGTTCACATCCTGAATACCCTGGGAGGCCTGGGCCACATTGCCGGCGATCTCCTTGGTGGTAACCGACTGCTCTTCCACTGCCGTGGCGATGGTGGACACAATTTCATTTACATTGTTGATGACCTGGGAAATCTTGTCGATCTGGATGATGGTTTCCGAGGTGGATCCCTGTATGCCTTCGATCTGATTGCGAATTTCAAGCGTGGCCGACGCCGTCTGCTTGGCCAATTCCTTGATTTCGTTGGCGACCACCGCGAATCCTTTGCCGACGTCGCCGGCACGCGCCGCTTCGATGGTGGCATTCAGGGCCAGCAGGTTGGTCTGGTCGGAGATTTCGGTGATGGTCTGGGTCACTTTACCGATGGATTGGGCCGCCTGGTCCAATCTACCCATGCGTGATGTGGCTTCACCGGCCTGAGCGACGGCCGCTTCGGAAATGGTTCGGGCTTTCTCGGAGTTCATCGCGATTTCATTGATCGTGGCGGTCATCTCTTCGGCCGCGGACGCGACCATGTTGACATTGGTGGCCGCTTCGCTGCTGGAGGCGGCCACTGTGTTCATGTTGACGCTCATCTCCTCGGCGGCCGATGCCACCGAGGATGACAGACCCGACATGTTCTGCGCGCCTTCGGACAATTTTCCGGAAAGGCTGGAAAGGGAATCCGACGAGGTTCCTAAAGCGCCTGCGGTGCCGGCAATATCGGCGATGATGCCCTGGAGCTTGTCGAGAAAAATGTTGAACCATTTGGACAGTTCCCCAACCTCGTCTTTGCTGTCGACATTCAGCCGGATGGTCAGGTCGCCTTCGCCTTCGGCAATGTCCTTCACCACGATCAAGGTCTGTTTTAAAGGCATGATCACCCGGTGAATGATAAAAAACAGGATGGCAGCCACCAATACGATGCAGATGATGCCCCCGGAAACGTTCACCTGTTTGGTTTTCAGGATCATATCCGCACTGGCCTGCTTGAGCGTGTCGGCGGTGGCTTCGGCAGTCGTCCGGTTCCTTTGGATAATTGCACCAACCGTGGTGCCGACACCCTCCTGGACTTTCTGTGCTTCGGTCTGCAAGACGGATGCGGACAACGATTTGTTGCTCTCCACCAGTTCGGCGAAGCGCTCGGACATGTCGTTGATCTTTTGCATCACCGATGCCTTGTCGATGCACAACTCGACCGAACCGAGCACATCGCCTTCAAAGTTGATGGTCTTGTTGACGATCATGACGGTGTTGTCGTTTTTCGCTCCAGTCAGAATCTTGTTGTAGCGATTTTTGCCTTCTCCTTTGAGGTACGTCTGGATTTTTTCATTTTTCTGATCGATGAATCGGGTCAACAACTGTCCATCGGTCCTGAAGTAAAAGGCATAGATCACATTCGGATTTTGAAGGGCTGCATTCACAAAACTGTTCAACGCTTGAAAATCTTTACCAATAATTGCATTGGGGGCGACTCTGGACATGAGCAGGGCGATTGATTCACCGCTTTCCATCATCATCGCCTCCCAGTCGTATTCAATTCGGGCTTTCTGCTTCTTCAGGGCCTTGGTGGTTGCCTGGGAGAGTTCGGTGCTCGACGCAGCGGACATGTCAGTCAGAGATCGGTCGATATCGCTTCTGAGTGTCGTCAAATCAGCGCTGATTTCCGCGTTTGCCGTGTCGAGCGTCTGTTCAATACCCTGGCGCATGGTTCGGTTGAGCCGCTGCTGCACCGTCACCAGCGTCAACGATAGGCCGACAATAACGATAATCAGTGTCGCGATGGTGGGTAACAAAAGCTTTCCGCGAACGCCGAGGTGAATCTGGCTGGTACATGATTGTATTTGTTTAAGCATGATTTGGCCTTTTTATCGTTTGGACGGAAGACGGGTTCGCTTAAAACCCTCCCGGGATGGGCCATGCGTGAGAATATCACTGGCCTTTTCCCGCTCGCGGGACATCGAAAACGGGAAAAAGCGACACTGACATTGGCTTCGCAAGGATCCCAACCAACCTGGACGGACGATCTAGCTGCCGGCGTAGGCGCCAATTTTAAGCTTTTTTTGGAGGTCTTCCACCGGACCATAATCCAGGGCTTCCGACCAACCGATGACCTTGGCGGCTTTAGCTGCAGGATCCTCCGGTTTGAGCTTCATCAGGGCGTCCACCACGTTGTCGGACAGATCGACAGGCGTCGCCGCAGTCCGCGCAAGGGGCCATTCCGGATAAAGGGCGGTGCTGCAAACAAAGGGAAAACCTGCATGAGCCTGTTTATTGACCACCTTGAAATCATCAATGAAAATGCTCCCGCCGGCTGCCATCCGCTCCAAGGTGTCCGTCCTTACGGTTCCAGCTTCCACACCGCCGTTCAGTACGGCCAGGACTACATTTTCGTGCTTGCCGCCAAATTCAAGCTTGCCGAAATCGGAGAACGGATCGACGCCGGCATCCAGGATCTCCTTGTAGGCCATCTGCCAGCCACCGAATGAGGATTTGGAAACGGCCATGAACGTCTTACCTTTCAGGTCGTTCAGGTCGTTGATGGCTTCGTTGTCCGCCGTGGTGATGATCACGCCGCCGAAGGCCTTCAATGGCTTTCCCTGTCGGGAATTGATCATAGTGGCCACTTCCACTGCGCCATAGCGCACTTTGGCTTCCACGAACATGGATGAGTTGACTAGAAAAAAGGCAACCGAACCCTGCTCGATGGCCGGATTGACATCCTTGAAATCTAGAGGAACGATTTCAAACTGGGTCCCGGGAAGCGATGCGGTCAGGTAGTCACCGGTCGCTTTCCACTGACTCAGCGCTTTTGCCGGTCCGTTTTTGGCCAGGACACCGATTTTGACGGTATCCCCGGCGACAGAAAAATTGACCATGCAAAAACAAATCATAAAACCGATTAGAGCTGAAAACCATCTGCGTTTCATCATAACCTCCACGAATTGTATTGGCATTGGAACGATTGACGGACACGCACCATGCGTCGACCTTAATTTAGCTTGCCTGCCGGATGGAACCGATTTCGAAATCAATAAATAATCCCATATGCAGCTGTTATCGGTAGACTGCTTGACAGCTTTAATTTTTTAATTGAAACTCCCTTCGTTTTTATCTGTTTGGTTGACCTGGTTGGGAAATAAATTTACTATTCAGCACTTTTTGACGCATGAATCAGATCGGCCGGATCTCGCCGCTCCGTATGCGGTGCACCAATGGCCGATAACTGGAGTGACGCCGGTTCCTGCCGCCGCCATAAAACCTAAAAAATATTGAACTTATTTCCCTGACCGGTGTCTAAGACCATACATAACCGAATTGTGCATGACCACGAGCTGATCCTGCGGCTGCAGCGGGGCGACGAATGGGCCTTCCAGTTGATGGTTCGCCGGTTTCGTAAGAAGATATTTTCCATCGCTTTCGGAATCACGCTCGACGCCGAGGAGAGCCAGGACATCGTGCAGGAGGTCTTCTTGCAGGTTTATCGCACCATCGGCGATTTCAGAGGGGATGCGTCGCTGGCCACCTGGCTGCACCGCATTACGGTCAACCGGTCCCTCAACTGGAAACGGCGGTGGGCCCGGCGGTTCAAATGGCTGCACGTTTCAACCGACAGTACCGATGGGTTGCCGGCAAAAGAACCTGAAAGTGAGTTGCCTTCACCGGAGATCCGGGTGGCCAACGTGCAAACCCGTCAACAAATCGACAATGCCCTGAAAATGCTTCCGGATCAGGCCAGGACCGTCTTTGTGCTTAGGGAACTGGAGGGCCTCTCTTACGAAGAGATAGCCGATGCCGTCGGCATTAAACTGGGAACGGTGCGATCCCGGCTGTTCCACGCGCGCAAACGGCTCAGAGAGATCCTTCAGCCGCTGGTGGAGGAGGAAGAATGAACCATCCCTATTCAAACGCCTGTGATGAAAACCTGCTGGATCGATATCTGGAAGGGGACCTGGAGGCCGGTGAATTGGCGCAGATGGAGGTCCACATGGCAGGGTGCCGGCAATGCCGCAGCCAGGTCGCCTCGCTCAGGGCGTTTTCACAGGATTTTCGCGTGCGGGTCCAGCAGGTTGCGGATTCAGTGGATTTTGTGGCCCTTGAAAAACAGGTGTTGAACAAAGCCCTTCGGCAGTATCGTACGCGGGGAGGTTTCACCAGGTTTGTCGCTTCGCTGAAATATACCCTTCCAGCCACATTAACTGCCGTTCTGCTGGTCTTTTTTGCCTATACCAACTATGTGCGCCGACCGCCGTCGGCACCCAGTGCAATTATAAATTCTTTTACAGGATCGATGTCATCTGTTATGATTTTCGAAACTCCCGAAACCCGACAAACCATCCTCTGGTATACTGAAGAGACCAACGTGGAAAGTGAAACCGATGCGGTATAGATTTAGCTGGTTGCTGGTGCTTGCGGCAGTGACGCTCGCCTGTTTGGGTGCCGCCGACTTCGTGTCGGCCCAAGAAAGCTGCCGTATCAGCGTGGATACCATCCTTGCCGCGCGCAATGACACCGTGGTCGATCCGCAATTGAAACGCCACATCGCTGAGTTGCAGTCCATGTTCAGCTATACCTCCTACCGCCTGCTCAGCAGCGAAAGCCTCAACCTGAGGTTGGGGCAGTCGGGCATGGTCTCCCTGCCCGGTGATCGACGATTGAAGATCACGCCCCAGAGAATCCACGGCAGCAGGGCTGACATCGCTTTGCAGATGATGAAGCAAAAACGGACCGTTTTTGAAACCCAGGTCCAACTACTCAACCGGGGCAGCCTGTTCGTCGGTGGACCCACCTACCAGAACGGCAATCTTATCTTCAAGATTTCCAATTCGTATTAAGCGCACCGGCGACATATAATTTACTAAGATTGGGACGGATTTGAAATTATACATTACCGGGACCGTTAATTGCCTCGATCCTATGTCGGGATCAACCTTCCGGATCGTAAGTTAGACAAATCATGGAATGACAAGATGTTACATCTGTTTATCGGCGGTTCTGGGTTCACCGTAAGGATGAAAATCGATTTTCAGTCCGCTCGTTATCGCGGTTCAAAAAAAGACCACTCCGGATGAACTTTTCTGGAGATGCGGTGTCTAATGGGCTAACGACAACGCAAAAGGAGATTCACCATGAAAACGAAAATGCTGCTGATCAGTCTGGTGATTGCCTCGTTCGCTAGTGCGCTGGTCTCTTCCTCCGCGCTGGCGGGAAGCAAGCAGAGACATCGATGGGAAGGGGTTGCCATCGGCCTGGGGGCGGCGATCCTGGGTCATGCCATATACCAATCCCACAAGGCCGAGCAGGAACCTCAGGTTGTCTATGTCGAGCCGGAATATCGGCATGGCCACGGCCCCAAGCACCGGCATGGTCATTGGGAGTGGCAGGAAACCTGGATCCCCCCGACTTACGAAAGGGTCTGGAATCCGGGGCATTATAATCGAAAGGGCCACTGGGTTCCGGGACATTGGATGGAGGTGGAAACCTCAGATGGTCACTGGACACGGGAACGGGTATGGGTCGCCAACAGTCGTGCCCCCTACTGACGCGGGCCCGGGGTTCCTGATAAAAAAAAGATCCCCCGACGGATGAATTTCCCGAGGGGGATTGGTTTAATCCGAAACCGCGCGGCTTGGGGAAATAAGGAAAAAAAGTCACAACGCAGTGGCGCTTTTTTTCAGTCTGTATGGCTGACTGAAATCATAAATATTTGAAAACTTATGATAATCTATCTGTTGTAAGTTCATGCGATAGTGGCATGACTCGTGCTAAATAATGCGTCGAAATGAATCGACATGCAGTTGCCGATCATGCAGCCGGATGCACCGGCAAATCAATGTCAATCAGATTCAGCACAGGGTGGAGGCCTGTCCATATGAAACCGTTTACAATCAAGAAGCAAAATGGAAACCTGGAGGTTGTGGCCAAAATTACCGACAGCATGGTTCAGGAATATGGGTGCCGCATTAAATACAACAAGGAAAGCGGTCAGGTCGATCTCATCGGCGATGATTACTGCGAGGATGTCGTGACGGCAGTGGTCACAGACATGATGGATGATTGATCCACTGCCATCGCGCCGGCCGGTCGAATGTCGACAGGCGGCAGGCAGGATGAAGGTGACTTGTCATGCATGGCCGGCCATCCGCGGTACCCATCCCGCTTCAAACGCTATTCCCCGCTTTAGGCATTTTCCGTGAGAATCCCGAACAAATGAAAATTGCAAAAAACAGCCTGCCCTGATAGTTTGAGGCCGCTTGGCAAATCGCATTCGTTGCTCACCGCATGGCTGAAGCGGCTGGGCTACAAAAGGTTCATCAGACATTGAATCGTTAGGCCAACTTTACGTATTCTAGGTTAAAACGGCCGCCCCCGATTATATTTGTCGATCGAGCCTGCTCAAAATAAGACACTTTTCGGAAGATTCGGCCCATGGGCGTTGAACTCTATTTCAGCAATCAGCTGATGCCGCTGGCAGACAAGCTCCACGACAATCTCAGTCCGGAGGGCATCGGTGCCAACATTCTGCACCCGCCGATGGTGATCGTCCCCAACATGAACCTCTCCAAGTGGATCAAACTCACCCTTTCCCGCAAAGCCGGTATTTTTATGAATGTCGAGTTTGAGTACCTGGAAACCGGCCTCTGGCAGATGATCCAAGCCTTGGACCGCCAGGCGGTCCCCGGCCCCAAATTGGTGGACAGGAACAGCCTGAAAATCATCCTGTTTTTTATCCTCATGGGCCAGGACGATGAGACACCGGATCTGGTTCCCCTCAATCCATACCTTCGATGGGGCGAGGGAAACGCGCGAAACGACATTGAAATACGCTGCTGGCAGCTCTCCGGGGAGCTATCCCGGCTGTTCCAGGAATATGAATACCACCGTTCGGATATGGTTCAGCGATGGCTGACCGACAGCCAAACGACCGATGCCATGGAAACCTGCCAGCGCTGGATTTACCGGAAGATGCGTTCCCTGAAAGATCAACTGGGACGGTTGACCGGGCAGCCGCTCTGTTCTTTGGCCGAGTATGCCGAAGCGATCCTTTTTCCTGCAGCCGCAGAACAATCAAACCGCCGTCACCTGTCCACACGGGTCCATTTCTTTGGACTGTCGCAGATATCCCCGCTGCATCTGCAATTGCTGTCCGGGCTCAAATCCTTTTTCGACATCAGTATATATAGTCTTAACCCGTCCCGTGAATATTGGGAGGACATCAAGACGCCCTTTGAAAAAAGGTGGATCGAACGGAAGCAGGTCAGCGGCCTGATTCCCAGCCAGGATGAATGGTCGACCGGCGACCTTTTTTCGGAGGTGGACCATGCCCTTCTGTCCGCCTGGGGAAAACCCGGCCGGGAGAGCATCCGTTTGCTTTGCCAGCTGACCGATTATGATTTCCAGGCGGGCTTTTCAGAAATTCCGCAAGCGGAAACTGTACTGGCTGCCATCGGGCATGGGCTGCTGACCCTTGAGGGGCATGGCAACAGCCCGGCCTCGATGGCGCAGGACACCTCGCTTCAGATAGTGGCCTGTCCAGGCATACGACGGGAAGTGGAGACCGTTTACAACAGCATCCTGCATAATCTGGAAACGCAGCCGGGCCTGTGCATGACCGATATCGCCGTGATGGTATCCGACATGGCACGTTACAAACCCGTTGTGGATTCGGTGTTCAGCCGGCAGCCGGCCCGGATCGCATACAATCTGGTGGATTCGAACGCCCGGACCGAAAGCGTTTTTGCCCAAGCGGTACTGGCCATGATGGAACTGTGCCGGGGTACCTTTTCCCGAAAAGAGGTGTTCGCCCTTCTGCGCAACCCGTGTGTCATGCAACGCTGGGGCTACGGGCCGGAAACGCTGTCGGTATGGATCGGGTGGGCCGATGCGCTGGGCATCTTCCACGGTTATGAAAACCAGGCAACCCACGCCGGAATGACCCCTTCCGGAGGACTGTTTTCCTGGCGTCAGGGACTCGAACGGATGCGCATGTCCCGGATCATGACGATGCCGGCCGCCGATGCCGGAACTCCCCGACCCCATTTCAACGGTATCGTGCCGTTTAGCGATATCAACACCGGAGACGACCGACTCCTGGAAAAATTCTGCGGGCTGGTGGAATCGCTTCACCGGGCTGTGGCGTCTCTCCAGATGGCCTCGGCCCCGGCGCAAAAGTGGCGGGACGTCTTTTTTGACGTGCTGGGCCAGTTCATCGTGATTTCTGCGGAGATGCGGGGGGAGGAAACTGTTTTCCAATCCCTGGTGGGTGCCTTCGACCATTTCGTGCGCTACGATGAGTTAGGCCGGATTGAATCCGGCCGCCCGCTGACGGCAGATGCGCTGTGGTTGTTCGTGCAGGCTCACCTGGAAGGGATCACCGGCGGGCAGGGCGACTATTTGACCGGCGGTGTGACTGTTTCCGCACTGATGCCCATGCGTCCCATTCCGTTTCGCGTGGTCTATGTGATGGGGCTGGAAGAGGGGCGCTTTCCAGGGCGCGTGCACGACAGCCTGCTGGATTTGCGTTGCAGGAAACGCCGCATCGGCGATATCAACCCTGCCGAACGAAATCGCTATCTTTTCCTGGAAATCCTCGTGTCCGTGCGCGGTAAGCTATACCTGAGCTATGTGTCCCGGGACCTTCAAAAAGACCGCGATCTGGCGCCCTGTTCCGTGGTCCACCAATTGCAGCGATACGTGGAGCAGCAGGTCTTGGGCGGGCAATCCTTCAACGTCCAGCAGATCCCCATCAAGGCGGACAGCCCGCTTTACCTTGAACCGGATGCGATCAACGACTGGTCAGATGTGATGGTTAACGGAAGTGTTGTCCAACGGCTCAGCTGCTATCGCCGCAGCGGACAATGGCGTGCATTCATGGACCAGGCGACGTCCTCAGATATGAAGACGGCCGCCCAATACAACCCGGATTTCGCTTTGCCGGACCCTGCAACGGATCAGGCGTCCGACGAAGCCATCACCCTGAGCATCGGGTTGCTGCGGCGCTTCCTTCTGGATCCGGTCGACGTGGTCGGGCGCTATCACCTGGGAATCGGTGAAGAGGTCGATCCAACTGCCGAACTGGCTGAGATGGCGGATGAACCCCTCTCGTCCCGATTTCCTGTCGATTATGAAATCCGCACTGCTCCGGTGCAAAACTGGTTGGAATCCCAGGTAAACGGTTCGTGCAGCCAGCCGACCATGGCGCGGCTGGACACCGAATTCGAGACGGTCTATGCGGACCTGTCCCGCAAAAGCAGGCTGCCGGCCGGTGCTTTCGCCGTTCATGACAAATCCAGACTTAAACAGCAGGTACGGGTCATCGGAGAGAATCTCTATCCTTTCGTCGAACAGATGCGAACGGCCCGACGGTGCTTCTCCGCCGTTTTGGCGGGAGCAGTTATGGACGATTTCGTTGAGACCGGCGGGGTTCATCTCAGTTTCAATCCGATACCCATCGATCGGTCGGGTTCAGACGTCGACGGTTTTCCGAAGACGATTCACCTCATCGGCGGCCTGCCCTGGGTCTGGCAGGCCGCCGATGGATCCTGGCACTGCCTGGTGGTCACCGGTTCCAATCGGCGATCCAGGTTCCCGGATAAATATGTCGTCGGTCCGCTTCTGACCCTGATGGCCATATCCACCGGCGGCGAACCCTATCCATGGTCGGATGCCAACCGCATGAGTGTGCATGTCGTTTACCTTGAGCATGTGCTGAATCTCGACTACACGTTGGACCCGATGCGCTGCGCAGACTATCTTTCCGGGCTGGTAAAAGACTTCTTTTCACCCTCGCCGCTTGAATGGCTGCCTTTTGAGACGATATTCACCGACGCCAGCCTGCGGGCACTCATCGGTCAGGATGAGGTGGACGATGCCGGCCGGATAGCGTTTCACCAATCAATGGCCGAAACCATGCAGGAGGCGGCTGATGTGCGAACCGAACTGACCGGGGCGGTGGTGACCCCGGAAATCCTGGACCGGGCCAGGCGGCGATTCAGGGTGTTTTTACCATGACCGGTTCATCACCCGTCACTTTTCATCCCATCGACGACATCGACGCGGTGGACCTCTCCCGTCATGCCCTGGTGGAGGCCTCTGCCGGTACGGGAAAGACCTATACCATCGAGAACCTGGTCGTTCGCCTGCTGAAAGAAGAGCCGGATCTGAGTCTGGAGAACATCCTACTGGTTACCTTTACCGAAAAGGCCACCAGTGAATTGAAACTGCGCATCCGCCAGAAAATCGAACAGACCCTGGACGGCGGCCAGCGTCTGGAAATCGACGTCCGGAAGAAGCTGACCCAGACCTTAGACGGTTTTGACAATGCCGCCATCTATACCATCCACGGATTCTGCCATACGCTCCTGAAGGAATTTCCCTTTGAAACCGGAAACCTGTTCCAGTTGGAGGTGATCGACGACGGCCCGCTGCTGGAGAAACTGCTCCGGGTGCAAATGCGTTCGGACTGGCCAGACCGGTACGGCCGGCGACTCGATGTGCTGCTGGCCCTGTCCAATTTTTCAGCCAACACGGATGAATTCATCAAGACTGCCGTCAGCCTTGCCAACCGGCTTTCAGGTGTTCCCGGCCGGGAAATACTGATCCCCGATCCGGCCGGGTTGGAGCTTGACGGCCTGTGGCAGGCAGCCCGGCAGACGGTTCTGGCGCTCAAGTCCATGGTCGGGTCACCGCCACGGCTCTCGGACGGCTATGGCCGGCTCAACATCAACGCGCGAACCAAAACGGCCGTCATCCGGGATATGATCGAGCCGATTGAACAGGCCCTGGAACGGGTGGGTGTCGATGCCTGCCCGCTGACCGAAGTCATGGCGGTGGTTGCAACCCTCGGTGCACGCCATTCGTCCGGTGAGCGGAACGTCGACCGCCTGGTACCCAAAAAATGGCTGAAGGCCGGCGAAAACCTGCATGAATGCCCCGGTCTGTCGGCGATAGCGGAACGCTTTGCGGAACTTGTCGATTTGTTTTCACGCCTTTCCCATGTGCTGCTGCTGAACGCGGTCCGCCAATTGCAGACCGATGCCCGGGCCATGAAGGTGCGAAACGGGTGGCTCAGCTATCAGGATATGCTGACCCGAGTGGCCGAATTCCTGGCAGGGGAGGAGGCCGACGAAGGTATCCGTAAAATCCGTGACCGATACAAGGTGGCCTTCGTGGATGAATTCCAGGACACCGATGATGTGCAGTGGCAGATTTTCAGCACCCTGTTTCTTGAGGGCCAGGGCGATCCGCCGACCCACCGGCTTTTTCTGATCGGCGACCCCAAGCAGGCCATTTATGCCTTTCGCGGAGCCGACGTGTTCAGCTATCTGGCTGCCCGGCAGCATATGAAATCCCTGGCCAGGCGAGGATGGGCCAACTTGTATGACCTGAGGGTGAACTGGCGCAGCACACCCCAACTGGTGGTGCGATTCAACCGACTTTTCTCCCAAGACGCCTGGTTCGGCAACCGGGAAGAAACCAACCCCTTCGAGATCGGCTACCTGCCGTCAGCATCGCCGGATCTCGACCAGCGAACCGCATCAAACAACAGTGATCGGTCGCAACGGCCGCCGTTCAATGTCATGGACCTGACCGGTGCCACAAGCCATGCGACGGCCAAAACGCTGCTGGCCCACTTTGTTTGCCGGGAAATTCGCTACCTGGTGGAACAGGGACAAATTCGCATCCCCGGTCGTGAGGCTCAGGATAGGGCCCTTCATTTCGGCGATATCGCCATTTTGGTGAGAAGCCAGTCAGAATTCACCCTGATCGAACCCCTTCTTAAAGAATCGTCCATCCCATATGCCTACTATCGAAAGCCCGGGCTGTTTCAATGCAGGGAAGCCCACTGGTTGAGCATGGTGCTTCGCGCGGTCTGCAATCCTGAACAGGCGGCTACCGTCAGGCTGGCGTTGCTGACGCCTTTTTTCGACGTCGACCCGGCTGATCTGGTGTCACGGCGGGAACTGCCGGCCGACCACGCCAGCCAGCAGTTGCTGGGGCGCTGGCACGTCCAGGCCAACAGGCGACGCTGGGGACCGCTGTTCCAATCGCTGGTGGAAGATTCAGGCCTGACCCTTCGTCACTGCATGGATGCGGGATGGGATCGCACCGAAACTAATTTTCAGCAGCTTTTCGATTATCTGGAGGCTGCGGCCTACACGAGGAATCTGGATGGGGGGGGGCTGGTTGCCCTGCTGGACAGCCTGCGCCTGTCCGACATAGGGGCCGGATCCGACGACGATATCCACCAGGTCGAGGACGAGGGCGACAAGGTCCAGATCCTGACCATGCATGTCAGCAAGGGCCTTGAATTCCCGGTCGTGTTCATCGCCGGAGGACTGACCGTCCGCAATGACGGCGGCATGCACGTGTATCACACGGCGGACCCGACCCATCCCGAACAAGGCTTTCAAAAGGTGGTCGACCTGACGGCAACGACCGGAAAAGCGCAGACTGAAAAGGAAAAAGATGATGAAGACAAACGCATATATTATGTGGCACTTACCCGCGCATGCATAAAGCTTTACGTTCCCTATTATCCTGACAGCCGGAGCTACAGCTGGCGTGGACCGATCTGCCGGTTTGTCTCCCATTGCATCGGCCAGTTGTTTCCGAAGGCCGGGGAACCGGTGGATTCTGGCAGCGGTTGGCATAAACTCAGTTTCCACGCAGGCACTGCACACGGCGCCGCATCCGCCCGCGACGACAGCGGGGAGACTCCCGCACGCTTGGCAGCCGGACACGTGCTGCCGGTGCAGACCGATTTCAGACCGCGAAAAATCTCCCTGGAATCCTTTTCCAGCATCGGCCACCGGATGGTTCAATCGCGCGAGAGCGCCGGCCGGGCAGACGCTTTTCGCCTGGTCGAGGCGGTTCGGCGGGAAGATGATGAACCGCCTGACGGCGCCCCCATCGAATTCGTAGATCCAGACCTGCCCGATGGGCTTCCCGGCGGTACCCGAATGGGGTCCATGTTTCACCACATTTTCGAGCGCATCGATTTTCAGACAGTCATGGACGGTCCAGATGACCTCCTGGCCGATGACGGTGTACGCAAGGTTATCGAATCGGCGCTTGCGCTATTCCGGATCGAACCGCAATGGGCAGCGCCGATTGCCCGCATGGTTGCCGCGACGTTACGAACGCCCATGGATGCCAGTGGTACGTCGCTGTCGCTGGGCCGACTTGATCCGGACCATCGACGGCATGAAATGGAATTTTATTTTCCCCTGGTGGAACCGATACCGACGCGCATACGGGTCCCCGGGTTTACCCTGTCCGGGGATCCCTGTGGGGAAATGATTATCCGGGGATTCATCGACCTGGTGTTTTTGTGGCAGGGCCGCTACTACATTGCAGACTGGAAATCCAATCGGTTGAAGAACGGATATGGTCAATCCGCCATGGCCGAGGAGATAGCGCTGGCCGGTTATGAACTCCAGTATCAGTTATACACGATCGCCGCCTTGAGATGGCTCCGACGATACCTTGGGGACCGTTTTGACCCGCACCATCATTTTGGCGGTGCATTCTACATTTTTATCCGCGGCATGGGGACCGGTGGCCAGAACGGCGTTTTTCACGTAACCCCGGAACAACTCCTGCCCCTGGAAGCCCTTGAGGAATCCATCCAGAAAAAGATTGCGGGCCTTCAATGGTAGACCATCAAAATGAAACCCAGCGCGACAGGCTCAGGCGCTTCGGAATCGATGCGGGGCGCACGGATAGGAGCGGACTGCCGATCCTGTTCGCCGACCTGGCACTTTCGGACCTGGACCTGATGACCATTCGGGATCTGTCGCGGTATGGTCCGGATCCCCTTGATCACCGTCTGATCGGAATGCTTGGAATGCTGTTTTCAGCCCTTGCTGAAGGCAGTTTGTGTCTGGTCCTGGACACGGATCGTCTTAGGGCGTCATTTCCGCAGGCCGCCGATCCGATGGTGCAGGAACTGGTCACCGGATTTATGCATCGGCTCGATGAAGGATGGTACGACGCGTTGATCGACCGGACCGGCGGCGGAGATTTCAAGCCGATGGTCCTGGACGACACATCCGGCGGGCGGCTGCTCTATTTCCAGAAATTTCATTATCACGAAAGGCGGCTGAAGCAGCGGCTAAAATCCTTTTTAGCCCTGCACGGGGACGACAAACCATCCGACGAAACCATCCGGAGGGTGATCGATGAATTATATGGTGAGGCGGCAGTGATCCGCAAAGGTGCCGACGGTACGCCGATCACCAGGGATCCGTTTCAGGTCGACGCCATCCGGTCGGCCCTGGCCGTCCCGCTGCTGATCGTTTCCGGTGGGCCGGGAACCGGTAAAACCTCTTTGTTGGTGAATATTCTCAGGGCCTTGGTTCGAACCGGAACCGACCCGTCACGAATCGTACTAGCCGCTCCTACGGGTCGCGCTGCCCAGCGGATGAGCGAAACACTGATGTCTAATCTGGCCACCATCGCCCACCCTGGGGACAGCGACCGGCAACTGGGGCGTCTGCGCGGTTCCACCCTGCACAAACTGTTGGTTTATCGAAGCCGCACCGGCGGCTTCCTATTCGGTGAACGGCGTTTTATTCCGGCCGACGTGATTGCCGTGGATGAGGTGTCCATGGTCGATGTGGTGATGATGAACCGGCTCCTCCAGGCCATCGAACCGCATCGAACCCGGGTGATCCTGATCGGTGACAAAGACCAACTGCCCTCGGTGGAGGCCGGATCGGTGCTGGCAGACATGAGCCCGGCTGCCGGTAGCCCATTCGCCAACAATTTTGTGGAACTGCGCCATGTCTACCGCTCGGCCGGGCAACTGCTCGATCTGGCGCAAGCCATCAAGGCCGGCCATCCGGTCTCTCCGATACCCATCGGCTTCGATCGGGCCCTGAGCGTAAAAGCCCGACAGTGGGCCTTTGTAACAGCAGGAGATGGGGATACGATGAACCGGCATCTGGATCAGTGGGTCATGCACCAGTACATCCGGAAAAAAAACAAAAATGCGGATAGTTACCTGGATTTGGTGCAGCAACTGATTCGACGGACGGATGCGCCGGAATCTTTATCGGCTGAGAACAGAGCGGATCTGCTCAACAGGCTTTTCACCTTCGCATACCAATGCCGCATATTGACCGTCCTTCGCCATGGCCGCACCGGTGCCCGGTGGGTCAACGACCACATTGCCGCCGGTTTGCGCCAGATTCTCGATCCAGACGGCAACCCGGACGATCACCTGTTCAGCGGTGCGTTGATCATGATCACGCGCAACGATTACGCCCGGGAACTGTTCAACGGGGATGTCGGGTTGGTCATGCGTGGTTCAGACGGGTTGTATCAGGTTTATTTCAAGCGCACAGATAGGTGGGTTGCCTTTCCCGCTTCGGGACTGACCGATTGGGATCTCGCTTTTGCCATGACCGTTCACAAGAGTCAGGGGTCCGAATTTGAGGATACCCTGCTGGTCCTGCCCGAAGATGCCAATCATCGGCTGCTGACCCGGGAAATCGTCTATACCGCCGCCACACGAGCCTCGCGTCGTCTGATTGTCTACGGGACGATTGCGGCTTTCCAAACAGCCCTGAATCGAAAAATTCATAGACAATCCGGACTGACAGTGTAACCGTCCAGGATGGACGGCGACGGATAGATATGTTTGGGTCCGATATTAAAACGGGTGAAAAAAGTTCGCCGGTAAAGGCGCCGGTTGTGGGAAAAATTTTACCCATTTTTTGTGAGAAGTGGGGGCTGAGAAACGTTTTCGTAAAACCGAAACGTGATTAACCGATTGAAAATAAACGTATTGAATAGATATTTGAAAAACTGGCCCATGAATTGCTGGGTAAGGCGTCGTTTCAACGCAATCGAAGAAAGGCAACTCATGGGAATCAAAAAATGGTTGGTGAATGTGGGCAGGCTGTTGGGTGTGAAACCAGATTTCGCAATGCTTCATGACCGTTCAGACATCCGCAACCAATGTCTGATCGCTTCAGAGTTCAGCTATTTTGGAAATGTGGATTCGGCGCTGATAAGAAATTTGAATGGATCTGGAGCCTTTGTTGAAACCCGAAAACGATTTAGCGTCGGCGAGGTGGTGCGGCTGAAATTTCCGCTGCACTATCTCGATCCACCGGTGGAGCTTACCGGTGTAATTGCATGGACGGGTTCGGACGGCGTTGGGGTTAAGTTCAACCCGGATGATTGTTAGGCACTACCGCTCCAACAAAAATGGAAATCGACGCATACGCCCGTTGACAAGCCGTCGATAAACTTTTACGATGCTGATATAATTCATGATACCAAGGGGGCGAACATGAACAAAGGGGATCTGATCGAAGCATTGAAAAGAAAAAACGGCTTTACTCGAGAGAAAGCTGAGCAGGTTATCGATCTTTTTTTCGGGGAAATGACCAACGCGCTTGCCAATGGTGACCGTGTCGAAATCCGAGGATTCGGGAGCATTTTTGTAAAGCAGTATGGTTCCTACAAGGGGCGAAACCCAAAGACGGGTGAATCGGTAACCGTCAAATCCAAACGCCTGCCTTTTTTCAGGTGCGGAAAAGAACTGAAAGAGCGGGTGGACAATCTGAGCCGCTGATTGGCTGCGTCGGCAAACCCCTTCCCATCGTCGATTGGCTGCAGAGGCAATCCATCCTCGGAAAAAAAACCTTGCAGGCCTGGCTTGCACCGCCTGTTCAAGGAGGGTCATGCACAGCCCCGCAACCCATCCGTCACGATCCGCCCAGCCGGCTCAAGACCTTAATGCAATGATGAATATACGGCTCGTAAGGGCAGATCGCTGCCATCACTCCGGGCTCAATCCAAATCGGCTCCAACACCTTTTACGACCTGGCCCCAAGCCGGTAAAGGCGGGGGGCGATTCCTTGACCGCACCCCATGACAAGAAATGGGCATCGACCGAGGACAGTATCGTCTGTCGCCAGTGCCTCCACGAAATTACGTCATCCACACAGCGCACCATGATTGACGGCGCACACGCGCACACGTTTGCCAACCCGGAAGGTATCGTTTTTGAAATTGTTTGTTATCGAAATGCCAGTGGGTGCGCCTATATTGGACCCAGGTCGCCCGAATTCACCTGGTTTGCCGGCTACGTGTGGCGTATTGCGGTGTGTGCCAATTGCCTTGTTCACCTGGGTTGGCGCTTCTCGGCGCCTCAGGGCAATTATTTTCACGGATTGATCGCCAACCGGCTCACCGGCAAGGATGTCTGACCGGTGGGCCATAACTTGTGCCGGAACGGCTGTTATAACACCACCGAGTGTGTTTTCACGTGAAACGTTTCGTATTAATTTCATTGGCTTATTCTCAGTCGGAACCTGAATGCCATTTATGCTTTTGACACAAGGCCCGCATTCGCCTATAATGCAAGTGCTTTTTTTCAGTGGATATCCTACATGTGAAGATGCTGAACTGACCAACTGAACAGGGGACCCCTGGCGATGAAGCTCCGCGATATTTCCGACTGCTGTGTTCATCTGGATGTTCATGAAAAACGCTGCGACCGTGAGGACCTTTTTGAGCTGGTCTTTTTTCAAAATGATCTGGCGGAGTGGGAGCGGATTTTGTCTGCTTTCCTTGAAAACCCGGTTAAGCCCAGTGGAAAGTCTCCGACGCCGAAGGACCTGGAGATCACCGAGGGCACCGGCAGTATTCGTATCGAACAGACCCTTTTCGAAAAAAGTTTTGAAAACGGAGTGATTATCGCCAAATTCTGGCCGTGGAAAGACGGTCGTCACATTACGTTGAGAATGGCGTTGCTTCCCAACGCATCCTCTTGATCCCACCACAGGAGTTTGTTTCCGGCTATGTCCATCCTAAAAGCAATTCCGATTCTGGTCGCTGCATTTTTCCTGGGCAACTGGTTTCTTTCGGAAGTCAGAAAAGCCAAATCCGCCGGGAAACCCTGGTATGCCCCGTACCTGACGATTCCGGGTATTTTGATCATGATTACCTTCATGATCCCCGTCTACCTTCGCTTCTTTCATTGACAGGCGCCCATCCAGAAACGGTTTTTATATCCGATCGATGGTAGTTGCATCAAATGCCCACAATATGTCACGCATAGGTACCCCGAATGCACCTATATCAGAGCGACGGCAATAAAATGGTTTCGCAGGCCTTGATTGCGGTCTACATTCCTTGTTTTTGACAGACAACCATACCGTGCGAGGCTGCTTTGTGTGCTTTAATGATTGAAAATGGTGAATTGAAAATCACCATCGCTGATTCCCTCAAGATCAATCATCTGCCTGCCAAGCTCCTTGAAACGCTGGTGGATCGGTTCCAAATGCTCAACCCCAAATGGCTGGAGAACGAACGCATGGGGCGCTGGAACCGGGGAACCAAAAAAATACTTCGCTTTTACCGACGTTCCGGTAAAAACGGGATCATCATCCCGCGTGGATATGCCCGTCAACTGATTCTCCTGTTGAAGCGAGAGAATCTTTCCTATTGTATCGATGATCGGCGCCGGTTGTTGCCGGATGTAAACTTTTCTTTCAACGGTTCACTCAAAGCCTTCCAATCCGCTGCAGCGGCAGAAATGATAAAAAAGGATTTCGGTACATTGAGTGCCCCCACGGGCAGTGGAAAAACCGTTGTTGGGCTCTTTTTGATCGCCCAACGACGTCAGCCGACCGTGGTGGTGGTGCACACCAAGGATCTTGCTTTTCAGTGGATCCAGCGCATCGAACAGTTTCTGGGCATTCCTTCCGATCAAGTGGGACTGATCGGCGCTGGCAAAAATAGAATCGGTGAACAGATTACCGTGGCGCTCGTTCAAACCCTCTACCGATGTAAGGATCAAATCGTTCCCCACACGGGCCATCTCGTCGTGGACGAGTGCCACCGGGCACCCAGCCGAACCTTCACCGAGGCCGTCACCGCCTTCGATTGCCGCTTCATGCTGGGCCTTTCCGCCACTCCGTGGCGGCGGGACAAGCTGTCCAAGCTCATATTCTGGCATCTGGGGGATGTCCACCACGAGGTGGACAAGGTCCATCTCGAGGAAAGAGGCCATATCCTGAAAGCAGACGTGGTGGTTCGGACCACAGCATTCGAACCCTATTTCGACCCGGTCAACGAATACTCCCGCATGCTCTCGGAACTGACCGCCGACGATGACCGCAACCGGCTGATCGCTATGGATGTGGCCAAAGAGATCCAGGCTGGCAAGGGTGTCTGCCTGGTGCTGTCCGACCGCAAAAAGCATTGTGAAACGCTTCAGGGTATCCTTCACTACAAGTTAGGCGTTCATTCGGACCTGCTCACCGGCGACCTGAGCGATGACGTGCGCAAGGCCGTGCTGGAGCGTCTCAGGAACGGCCAGGTCAAGGTGCTGATCGCAACCGGTCAGTTGGTTGGCGAAGGCTTTGACTGCCCGGACCTGTCCACCTTGTTCATGGCCACCCCGATCCGGTTCAGTGGACGGGTGTTGCAGTACCTTGGGCGGATCCTGAGGCCGGCCCAGGGAAAATCCAGGGCGCGGGTTTATGATTACGTGGACGAACGGGTGGCACCGCTGGTTGCGGCGGCCAAGGCCCGGCAACGGGTCTATGGCGGCGGATCAGGGGAGATTTTCCAGAATGGTTGAAACAAGCGCGGGATGCAGAAACCGTCGGATTCCACAGCAATGATGGAAAAGCGTTTCCTCCGCGTCCCCGAAAAAGGAGGAAAGATTCCCGCAGCTGTTCACCGGGCCGCACTGTGGGCGAAACCGGTTCCCGCGCAGGGAAAAGGGGAGCTTGGTGTTCGGTAAAACCTTCCGCTATCCCACGCCTGTTTGCCATGATCGATGCGCCGCATCCTGATTGGATTGACATGCACATGCGGTGAAACCGGTTTGTCTTAGAAAACTGCTGAGTTGTGCCGGCGTCAGAGAGAAAGATCCGCACAAAAGAATGTGGCGTGCTTTAAGGCTAAAATAGACCTCATCCGTTGTCAAGCATAAGGGGGCGCGGAAGAAAATAATTGGCCCGACCGAGATGGGTTACAGTTAATCTGCCGATGCCTTTATTTTACCTGTTGGGTCGCAACCACCGTCGCCTGCACGATGACCACAGGCGTTATGGGCACGTCCCCCATTCCCGACCGGGACGTGGTGGGCACGCTTTCGATCGCCCGCACCACTTCCATTCCTTGCACCACCTTGCCGAATACGCAATATCCCCAGCCTTGTGATGTTTTTTCCCGGTGATCCAGAAAAAGGTTGTCCTTGACATTGATGAAGAACTGGGCGCTGGCTGAATGGGGATCCGGCGTCCGGGCCATGGCGATGGTGCCGGTAAGATTGGACAGACCGTTGTCGGCTTCGTTGAAAACCGGTGGCCTCGGCGTCCTGCGCTTCATTTGTCCGTCAAATCCGCCGCCCTGAATCATGAAGCCTTTGATCACCCGGTGAAAAATGACGCCATCGTAAAAACCGTCTTTGACGTAGGTCAGAAAGTTATCCACGGTTTTCGGCGCGGCGGCGCTGTCCAACTCCACCACGATATCCCCCTGGGTGGTGGACAGTTTCACCCGGGGCAGGGGATCGGCGGCAATGGACGGCGACGCGCCCACCAAAAAGACCAGAATCATTGTCACTATGCATTTTTTCATTTCAACCTCTATCGAATCGGTTTGCCTGCTACCACAATTGGAACACCCGTCGGGGTTTGTCCAGGCGGGTGATGCCTGCAGCCTTCGCCTCGCGGACAGCCTGATCATATTCAGCCGGGGAGAGGGCGACTGCCAGTGCCGGTATCTCTCGGGCCCGGCCGCAGGGGCGATATTGGGACATGACATTGACATAGGTGTTCCGGGACAGTGAGTCGGCCAGAAACTCCATAATCTTTGCCGTTCCGGCCAAGCCACCGGGCAGCACCAGATGACGTACCAAAAGACCTTTGTAGGCCAGTCCGCTGGTTTTGTCGATGGCCAAGTCGCCGACCTGGCGGTGCATTTCGATAAGCGCCTGCTTGGCCGTTTCAGGATAATCGGGAGCATTGCAGGTGTCCCGGGCCACGTCGGGATGCCAGAATTTGAAGTCCGGCATGAAGATGTCCACGATGCCGTCCAGCAATTGCAGGGTCTCCAAGCGATCGTATCCGCTGCAGTTATACACCAGCGGCACGACCAGTCCTCGTTGGGCAGCCAGGTGAACGGCAGCGAGAATCTGGGGCACCACATGGCTTGGGGTGACCAGATTGATGTTGTGACACCCGGCGTGCTGAAGTTCCAGCATGATTGCCGCCAAGCGTTCGTCCGACACGGTGCGGCCTTCTCCCAGGTGACTGATCTCGTAATTCTGACAGAACGTGCACCGCAGGCTGCAATGCGAAAAAAAGATCGTCCCCGATCCGTTGGATCCCACCAGGGGAGCCTCTTCTCCAAAATGGGCATTGTAGGATGCCACTACGGCCCGGCGACCGGTTTGACAGATGCCGGTTTCACCGGTCGTCCGGTTCACACTGCAGCTGCGCGGGCAAAGGGTGCAGTCGGTCAACGCGTCAAGCCCCTGGTTTGCGCGACGTTGCAGGATTCCGGTTTCAAGGGCTTTCAGATATGCGGGGGCAGGGGTCGCCATGGATTCCTTTAGTTGCGCATCATCTGTTCCAGTTGGGTGACACTTTTAGCTCGGCCGACAACGACCAGCGTGTCGTCGGTTTCGATGCGGGTGTCGGCCTTGGGGTTGAAAATCATGGTCCCGTCGGCCTTTTTGATTGTAAGAATAATCAGGTCCAGTTTCTGGCGGATGCCCGAATCCTTGAGTTCCACATTGAGCAGTTGAGAGGTGGAGCGCACCCGGATTTCCTCCACCTGGATGTCGGTGCTGTCGTCGGCGAAAGCCAGTTCAAGGAACTTGATCACCGTCGGCCTCAAGATGGCGTGGGCCATTCTCCGGGCGCCAAGGTCGTAGGGAGAGATGACCTTGTTGGCCCCTGCAGCCTGAAGGGTCCGCTTGGCGGTGTTCTGGATCGCCCGGGCGACGATGAACAGGCCGGGATTGAGCTGTTTGGCGATCAGCGTCAGAAAAACATTGTCCGCATCGGTGGCCACGGCGGTGATCAGACCTTTTGCATCTTTGATGCCGGCTCTGATCAAAAGGCTTTCATCCGTGGCTTCGCCCACCAGATAGAGCACGCCGTCTTCATCCATGGCCGCCTGGCGAGACTCATTTTTCTCGATAACGACCACATTAAGGTACCGCTCGGTCAGATAGCGGGCCAGCACCCGACCGATTCTGCCATATCCGCAGATAATATAGTGATCTTTCAGTTTGGCGATCTGCTTATCCAATTTGCGCCTCCCGAGAATGACCCGTATGCGGTCTTCGACCAAAAACTGTACCAGCAGACCGACCACATACATGAAATATCCGACACCTGCCACGATGAGGAAAATGGTGAAAATCCGGCCGCCGCCGCTGACCTGGTGGACTTCGCCGTAGCCGACGGTAGCCAGGGTGATGATGGTCATGTATATGGCATCATCAAACGTCCATCCCTCGATGATCATGTACCCGCTGGTACCGATGAGGACAAGCGCCACGGTCAGTATCAAGCTGAAGGTGAAATGGCTTTTACGCTGCATGGTCGCTCATTTGGTTATCCGACAAGGTGATCGGAGCGTCAGTGGGGTTGCCACGGCCGGTGGCTATTTTTCGATCCGGCTTGATTTGCGCAGTTCTTGCGACTATAAGAAAACCACTGTTGCCTGTCAACTGTCAATCGGATGCAACCCCTTTTTATTTAATAAGATATTTCAACTTTCAATGACATGTCCAATTCTCCCATGCAAACGACAGCCCCAATGAAATCGCTCCTGGAACTCATTGACATCCACAAACATTACCGGCGCCTCAGAGCCGTCGACGGGGTGAGCATGACCATCGGTCAGGGTATCTGTTTCGGCCTTTTGGGACCCAATGGCGCCGGAAAGACCACCCTTATCGAGATCATCGAGGACATTATCGACCCCACTGGCGGGACGATCCTCTACAAAGGCGCGAGCAGGTCGGCGCAGTTCCGGCAGGAGGTGGGGATCATGTTTCAACAGACCGCCCTGCTATCGTTTTTGACCGTGGCCGAAACCCTGGAAACCTTCAGCCGGTTGTATGACCACACGGAGTCCATCGACCACTTGATTCACCTATGCCACCTCGAGGAGGTGAGGGCGCAGTTGAACGATAAAATTTCCGGTGGGCAGAAACAGCGGTTGTTGCTTGCCCTTGCCTTGTTGAACCGTCCCGAACTGGTGTTTCTCGACGAACCCTCCACCGGTCTGGATCCCCAGGCCCGGCGGAATTTGTGGGACATCATCAAAACGGTTAAGTCCCAGGGGCGCACCATCGTGCTCACCACGCATTACATGGAAGAGGCGGAGAAACTGTGTGACGACGTCGCCATCATGGACAAAGGCAAGGTCATTGCACGCGGTGCGCCCATGGAGTTGATTGAAACCCACTGCCGCCGGGCAACCCTGTCGGTGCCAAAAGACCAGTTTCCCGAAACGGCGGAAGACTTGCAGGGGATCGCCAACCAGCGGGGAGACCGGATACAGATTCGAACGGAAAACGTCAATGCGGCTGTCTCAACGCTGTTGTCAATGGGGGTGGATATGCGTGGCGTGAACGTGCAGACGCCCTCACTGGAGGATGTTTTCCTGAAACTGACCGGGCGAAGCCTGCGGGAATGATCGGGAGGATACATGCGATTCAAGCGACTGTGGGCTATTTTTCAAGCCAGAAATCGTGAATTTTTCAGAGACCGCGCAGCGTTCGGATGGAACTTCCTTTTTCCTTTCCTGATCATCCTCGGATTTGGCGTCATCTTCAAAGGCGACTATCAATCGCAGTTCAAGGTAGGCCTTTTCCCGGTCTTCCCGGGTGCATCCCTTAACCAGTCGATTGATCTGATTCCCGATTCGTTCACCCAATTCAAAGCCGTCTCCCTGGTGGGCTTCGAATCCCAAGCCCAGGGGATGGACAAACTCAAGCGCCATAAAATAGACCTGTTGATCGAGACGGGGACCCAACCGGTCCGTTACTGGGTCAGCGATTCGTCCCCTTCCGGTGCGATTGTCGAAAGGCTTCTGAAAGGGGCCCTGGTGCCGCCGGATTCAGAAGAACGATTCGAGAAAAAGGACATTCAGGGGGTACAGATTCGATATATCGACTGGCTTTTCCCCGGTGTGCTGGGTATGAACATGATGTTCAGCGCATTATATGGCGTCGGCTGGGTGGTGGTTCGCTATCGCAAAAACGGCGTGCTCAAGCGGCTGAAGGCGACGCCACTGACCGCCTTTGAGTATCTTGCCGCTCAGTTGCTGTCCCGGATTTTTCTGCTCATGTTCACGCTGGTTATTGTCTGGGTGGGATGCGATTGGATTCTCGGCTTCAGGGTTTACGGCAGTCTGGCTAACCTTTTCGTGGTGTTTCTGGCTGGCAGTACCTGCATGACATCGCTGGGCCTGGTCATCGCTTCACGTGGGACCAGCGAAGAGTTCACCAACGGCCTGCTCAATTTCATATCCTGGCCGATGATGTTTTTGTCCGAAGTGTGGTTTTCTATCGAGGGGGCACCGGCATGGCTCCAGGCATCGGCGAAGATTTTTCCATTGACCCACCTGTTGAAAGCGGCCCGGCTGGTGATGAACGAGGGCGAGGGGTTCTTTGCGGTGATGCCGGAGATAACTATCCTGTGCGCCATGAGCCTGGCCTTTCTCCTGGCCGGAGCGGCTCTTTTTTCATGGAATAAATGAAAACCGAATTGGGGGACGGGGAATGCTGGAATTGTTAAACACTTAATTCCTCAATCCTCGAATTCCTTAATTCACCAAACTGTGGATGGGGGACGGAATCAGTCCGCCTCGCCGCAGGAAGCGGTTTTCACCGGTGGCGTTGTTCACCGGCATGATGATGGATTCGCCCAGAAGGCCGCCGAAAAAGGCGTGGTCCCCGGCCTTTTTGCCGGGAACGGGTATCAGGCGGGTGGCGGTGGTTTTCTTGTTGATCACACCGATGGCCATTTCGTCGGCCATGATCGCCGCCAGGGTCTCTTGGCTGGTGTCACCGGGTATGGCCACCATGTCCAGACCCACACTGCACACGCAGGTCATGGCTTCGAGTTTTTCGATGGACAGGTGCCCCTGGGCGGCCGCCTGGGAGATGTTCAGGTCCTCGCTCACCGGTATGAAAGCGCCGCTCAAGCCCCCGACTTTTGAACTGGCAAAGGCGCCGCCCTTTTTCACCGCGTCGTTTAACAGGGCAAGCGCCACCGTGCTGCCAGGCACGCCGATGCTGGCCAGTCCCAGGCTCTGGAAAATCTCTCCCACGCTGTCGCCCACGTTGGGGGTGGGCGCCAGAGAGAGGTCTACCACGCCGAATTTGATGCCCAGTCGCTGGGCCACTTCGCGGCCGATCAGTTCGCCGATGCGGGTGACCTTGTATGCGGTGTGCTTGATGATTTCGCTGATCTGACCCAGGTTGAGATCCGGGGTGGATGTCGTTGCACGGTCGATGGCTTTTTTGACCACGCCGGGCCCGCTGACACCCACGTTGATCACGGCATCGGCTTCACCCACGCCTAAATAGGCGCCGGCCATGAACGGGATATCCTGGGGGATGTTGGCAAACACGCACAGTTTGGCGCAGGCCAACCCATCGCGATCAGCGGTGAGCCGGGCCGCCTCTTTGATGGTTCTGCCCATGAGCAATACGGCATCAATATTGATGCCCGCCCGGGTGGAGGCTACATTGACAGACGCGCATACCCGCTGAGTGCCGGTCAATGCCTCGGGGATGGCCTCGATCAGCGCCCGGTCGCCCCTGGCGATGCCCTTTTCCACCAGCGCGGAAAATCCGCCGATAAAATCCACACGGGCGTCACCGGCCGCTTCGTTCAGCGCAGTGGCCACGCTCAGCATCTGCCGGGAATTGAAGGGGGCGCCGGCCACAGCAATCGGGCTTACCGAAATACGCTTGTTTACCACCGGGATTCCGTATTTGTCCCCGACTTCATCGCATATCTTCACCAGATTTTTGGCTGCACCGGTGATGCGGGCATAAATGTTGTCCGTGAACCGACCGATATCGTCGCTGGCGCAATCCAGCAGGTTCAGGCCCAGGGTGACGGTACGAACATCCAGGTTTTCATTTTTAAGCATCTCAACGACGGAGAGGATTTCTCGTTCACTGAACATGGCAACAGTCCTTATACGCGCCTAAACGCGATTGATCGCTTCGAAAATCAATTTATGCTGGATGGATATGTCCAGGGACAACGCCAGGGCCTTTTCACGTAGATCCCGTCGAAGGGCCTGGTGGTTGGCATCGCTGGGGATGTCGACCTCATAGATCATGATGTTGGCATTGGGGTCGTCTCCGCCTTTGAAGATCGCCTGCAAGTTGGTCACATTGACCCGGTGGGCGGCCATGATGGCAGTGATGGCCGCCACAAGCCCTTTACGATCCGGTCCCTTGGTAACCACCACGAAGGGTTCGCTGTCCACGACCGCCTGAGATCCATTGTCCGTGGATAGGCGTTTTTCATAAACGTGCAGCCCCATGGGGGCAAGCCCGGCCTCCAGGTGCCGGTGCAGGTCGCCTTCGGACAGCGCCTTGGGGACGCCGACAATAAAAATGCCGGAGAACTCGTTTTGCAGGATGGTCTGGCTGACGTTTTCGATATTGCAGTCCTGTTCGAACAGAATATGGGTGACGGCGGCGATAATGCCGGGCCGGTCTTTGCCCAGTACGGAAACGATCATTTTCTTCATGAAGCGGGCTCCAAAGGAAGGTGACGGGTGGCAATGAAGCCTCCTTATGGAACAATTGGGGGTGGCTGTCAATACACGGGGAATGAACACCACCATCAAGCGGCAATGAAAAAGGATTGTGCACCGAAGCACCGCTGTGGTAACTTGTCCGTTCAATTTGAGCTCCCGTAGCATGGGTTGAGCATAGAAAGTCAACCATCGGAGAAACTGGAACGCAACCATCCGCCGCACCTTGCGGTGCCCGTGAAGGGGTTGCCGGGTAACCCGCTGTGAAAACGACGCACATCAGTAATTTAATCCAGGAAAACAAAACCCTTTTCATCATCATCGTTGTCGGGCTGTTTCTGCTGGAACTGGAGATCTTCGCCCTGGCGGCTATGAAATCCGGTCGTAAATCGTGGCTGCAGGTCATCGACACCAACGGCAACGTCATCCATGAGACCAGCGGCAAGAACCTGAGCGAATTCAACAAGTACTATTTCGAAAAGACATTCGGTCCCTTCGAGAACTATCAGGTGCGCCTTGAAACCAGGGATCACCCTTTTCCGTTCAGGGCCTGGTTCGTGGCGGCAGTCGGTATTCCCGTCGGCGCCATGCTGCTCTTCGGCTTCGTGGTGAAGGCTTACGTGGCTATTTTCCACGGCAACGAACTGCAAGGGGATGAATCCACGACCGCCTGCCAACCGGGGTATGAATCCCGTCTGGAGTCAATCCTGGTCCGCATCAGCCGGATGAATATTTTCATCATCGGGTTTTTAATCTTTGTCGGCGTGATCTCCTATTGGATCATCCCCAATATGATCACCTATATCGGGCGGACCGGCATCGACGCCATCATCCGATTCAAGTGGGTGTTCATCGCCGTTGGGGCGGCGGCGGCGGCCATTGGCGTCTGGATCATCTATCTTCGTTATCTGCTGGCTAAAAAGAGCATCGAGAGCCATGCGGAAATTGAAAAGCACCGACTGGCGCTGGAGTATAAATCCCAACACGCTTTGCCGCTGCAGTTGGACGCCCCCTCTGCGGATAACGCACCCCGTATTTCCCCAAAGTGGCGTCGTTCCGCCAACAAACCGTCTTCGTCCGCCGACAAAGATTGACGAACCCATCCTGTCGAGGCGATCATCCGGGGGGGAGACAGAGTACGGTGTCGGCTGATCGGACAACAGCCGGTTGCGTTGATACAAAAAACAGATTGCATCTTCGGATTCATGACGCAGATCATCACTACCCATAAGAATGCAGACTTTGATGCATTCGCTTCACTGGTGGCCGCCACATTGATCTATCCCGAGGCGGTTGCCGCCATTCCCAAAACCATGAATCCCAATGTACGCGCCTTCATGTCCATCCACAAGGACCTCTTCAACTATGTGGACCGCTGGAGCATCGAGACCGGCAAGGTGACCCGCCTGATCGTTGTCGACACGGCAGACTGGTCCCGGTTGGGTCCCATTGCCAAGCTTAACAAGCGGGGCGGCCTCGAGGTGCTGGTGTGGGATCACCACACCGGGGGGGATATCGATGCGACATGGAAATGCCGGGAAAGCGTCGGTGCAACCATCACCTTGTTGGTGCGCCAGCTCAAATCCATGCGAAAACTGGTTACGCCCATCCAGGCCACCCTTTTCCTGGCAGGCCTTTATGAAGACACCGGCAACCTGTCTTTTTCCTCCTGCACGGCTGAAGACGCCTATGCCGCCGGTTGGCTGCTGGATCGCAAGGCGGACCTCGCCCTGGTCTCGAAATTCCTGCGTCCCGCATACGGCGAAAAACAGCGGGATGTACTCGCCGAAATGCTGAAAAATGACAACCGCTTGAAATTAAATGGGTATTCAGTAAGCATCAGCCGGATTCACATTGACGGACACGTGGGCAACCTGGCCTTGGTGGTAGGCATGTACCGTGACATCGTTAACGTAGATGCCGCTTTCGGCCTGTTCGTGAGCGAAGAAAAAAACGGCCGGCAAAAATGCATGGTCATCGGCCGGAGCGACAACGAAGGGCTTGACGTGGGCAGCCTCATGAAAAGCATGGGCGGCGGCGGTCATCCCGGTGCCGGAAGTGCCATGCTGAAAGGCGTCAATCTCGAGATCGCCGAGCAGATGATCGTCGATCTGATCAAAGGCAACCAGCAGTCATCGGTTCAAATCAGCGATCTGATGTCCTTTCCCGTCTTCTCCGTTCCCCCGGACACACCCATGGCCGAAGTGGCCAAGGTTCTTCGCCAGCAGGGCTGCACCGGCGTGCCGGTGGTGGACGATGGTATGCTGGTGGGCATCATATCACGGCGGGATTTCAAGAAGATCCGCAAGGAAGACCAGCTTCAGGCACCGGTCAAAGCCTTCATGAGCAACCGGGCGATCAGTATCCAACCGGGAAAAAGCCCCATCCAGGCGGCCCGGACCATGGTTCGCCACGATATCGGCCGGCTCCCCGTGGTAGAAGACGGCCGGATCATCGGAATCATTACCCGTTCGGATGTGATGATGTATTTTTACGACCTGCTGCCGGATTGACCTGGGGCCAACCCAAATCAGCCAGGAGAAAATCCCCGTCATTCCATCCGATTAGAACGGGCAAGCGGGGGCAATAATGGCTTGACGCCCCTGTGTCTCCCCGTATAAGGATTGGCTGTTTTTTTACCTGCGGCAATGGGCCAGAAAGGCCGTCGCCTGATGACTCAACGAAGGGATCCGCATATGCATACCCCCGCTGTCATCGATCATATCGTCAAATGGCTCACCGCGTATCTCGACGAATCCGGCATGAAAGGCTTTGTGGTGGGCGTGTCCGGAGGCATTGATTCGGCGGTAACCTCAACCTTGTGCGCCATGACCGGCTATCCGGTCAAGGTGCTGAACATGCCGATATGCCAGGCAGCGGATCAGGTGAGCCGGGCCGCCACGCATGTTCAGTGGCTTACGGCGCGTTACCCGACCGTGGAAGGTGTCCGCGTGGATCTGACCCCGGTGTTCGAATCCCTGAAGAGGGCCCTTCCCGAAGCCATCCAGGACGACTTGAGCATGGCCAACACCCGCAGCCGGCTGCGCATGCTTACCCTTTATGGCTTTTCCACCCACCACCGCCTGCTGGTGGCAGGCACAGGCAACAAGGTGGAGGATTTCGGCGTGGGCTTCTATACCAAATACGGTGATGGGGGGGTGGACCTGTCGCCCATTGCCGACCTGATGAAATCGGAAGTCTATATACTGGCGGAAGCGATGGGCATCGTCGACGACATTATCCAGGCGCCGCCCACGGACGGGCTGTGGAGCGACAACCGTTCCGACGAGAGCCAGATCGGGGCCACCTACGATGAACTGGAATGGGCCATGGCCTTTGAAGCCGGCAATGGTGACGAAACTTCTCTTGATTCAAGACAGCGGGAGGTGCTGGGCATCTTCAGGAGATTCAACCGGATCAATCGGCACAAGATGGTGCCGATTCCCGTATGCACCATCCCCACCCGTTTCAAGCAAACCAAAGATTGAGCCAAGCTATCGAGCGCAGCGCGGGCACCCGGCAGGTGCTACACGTGGCAGGTGATCCGCAGAATCAACCGTGGGAAACGATGGCCCGATGAGAGGCGCAACCGATGACCGAAAAATACCGGGAGCGAGTGTGCAACGGTTACGATCATGTATTGACCATTGATGAAAGGCTTTACGACGTTCGCACGGACCATCAACACCTGCTGATTTTCAAAAACCGGGCATTTGGCCGCGTCCTGGCCCTGGACGGCGTCATCCAGACCACGGAAGCGGACGAATTCATCTATCACGAGATGATGGTGCATGTGCCTGTCCTGGCGCACGGCAGTGTCAGGCGGGTGCTGATCCTCGGCGGCGGCGACGGTGCCACTCTCAGGGAGGTGCTGCGCCACCGCACCATCCAACAGGCGATCCTGGTCGAAATCGACCCGTCGGTCATCGACCTGTGCAGGCAATATCTGCCGAACCACTCCATGGGTGCCTTCGATGATCCCAGGGCCACCATCGTGCTCGACGACGGCCTGCATTTTCTGCAAACGACCCATGAACGCTTCGATCTGATCCTGACCGACAGCACGGACCCCGACGGGCCGGCCGAGATGCTTTTCAGCAGACCGTACTATGCCGCCTGTAAAGCCAGCCTGGCCCCCGGCGGTGTGCTGGTTACCCAGAACGGAGTGGCCTTTTTGCAGTTGGATGAGGTGCGCTCTTCGGCCAGGCATTTTAACGCCTTGTTCCGGGACTGGCATTTTTTTACCGCGGCCGTTCCCACCTACGCCGGGGGCATCATGGCTTTCGGGTGGGCCAGCGACAACCCGGAACTGAGGCAACAGGAAGCAACGACATTACAGCGTCGGTTTTCCCAAACCGGCATGACCACCCGCTACTACACCCCCGAGATTCATCGCAACGCATTTGCCCTGCCACAATATATCCTCGACGCCATTGGCAAAACCTCCCCATGATCAGGCGTTGGTAGCAGATGGCCGCCGTTTCGATGCAAGCATTGTTTTTCAGGGCCGTCGCCCCTATTATTGGATAGACGCCTGCCGATTCGTTGTCACTTATCACTAAAGGAGGAATCCATGAAACTGGAAGCAGCCATTAAATCAGCATTGGAATTTGAGAGCCGCATCAGGGATTTGTACATCGAGGCGGTGGCCCGCACCGATGAACCTGCCGGAAAAAAAATATTTCAGACCCTGGCAGACGATGAACAGCGCCATGTGGATTACCTGGAAAGCCGGCTCGGCGAATGGCAGAAGCATGGCAAGATCAGTGCCGACGTGCTGGCGTCGATGATTCCCGACAAAACGGCCATCAGAAAAACGGCTGCCGCCCTTCAATCGAAATTGAGCGAAGACGCCCGCGGGTTGAAGCAGCAGATGCTCTCACGAGCGCTGGAGATGGAAATTGAGACCAGCCGTTTCTACAAAGAAATGGTCGACCAGGTAGCATCCGACCACCGGGCCATGTTTGCGCGATTTCTGGAAATCGAGGACAACCACATCGAAGCGGTTCAATTCGAACTGGATCATCTGAGCAACACGGGTTTCTGGTATGGGTTCGAAGAGTTCGATATGGAGAGTGTTTGAGAGTCAGGCGCAACAGCGCCCCCTGAACGGTCCGTCTGCGTGGCGATCGTTTGTTTCGAACGGTATGCAGACGGAGGGCTGCCGATTTCGTGTAATGAAGCACACCTATACCATATGTGGTATGGGCTATAATCAATAAATACAATAAGTGGTAGTCAAGCTATTGATTCGCGATCGTGGGCGCATTACCGATTGCTTGTAACGTCGGGGTGGCGCGCATTCTTTAGGACCCCTTTCGAAACGCTGTACTTCCGATACCGCTGCCGACCCAGAGGGTTGACTCGCGTCTGAGCGGAAAGTGTCCAAGACCTCATTACAGCACCGATCAACTTCCTATCGTCAACAGGCTTGACTGTTTGTGGATTCGGATCGATAAAATACCAAATATAGAATCCTGTGCCAATCAACTATACCAGATATGGTATCGATTCTTGCCATCAGTACCAACCGCCAAGTGACATCGATGTTTTCTGCAGCACATGGCCTGCACGGTGGTTTAACTGCCGGTGGCGCCGGGGGCCGGTTGATCGGATGAAGGCCTTACCTTGGCTTGCTTTCAGCCTTGGCATGTCGACGTTGTCGATCGATCGGATCAACCCGTGCGGAAGCCGTCGGGCACATGGCTGTCAGGTACGGCGAGTACCGGGGTGATGCCGTCTGAATAACCGATGCCGAAGAGCATGCCGTCGTACATTTCGCCCATCATCGTTCGGAGTTCAAGGTTAATCACGAACAAGGCCTGCCGTCCCTGAATTTCGGCCGTACCGGAACGCTCCTGTTTGACGCCTGCCAGAATCCTGCGAGTGTGGTCGCCGAAATTGACGGTCAGCCGCAGCAGTTTGTCGGTTCCCCGGATCTCCTCGACACAGGCGATGGTGTCTACCCGGACATCCATTTTTTGGAAATCACCGAATGAGATCATCGGTTTGACGGGTGCAATATCCATTTTCAACCTCTGCAGGGGTCAGTTCCAACGGCCGGACCTGTCGCGAGCCATGCCGGCCAATCCTGCCGGTGACTGGCCAAAGGACCCGATGCCTTGCGGCGGCCGTCTCCATATACACCAGGGCAATGCGGCAGGTCTTGCCGTACACTAGGACCTCGTCGACGTATTTTTCAACAGGTGCGGCAGGGCGAACCCGCTCGGGGGGACGTGATAGATGATGATGTCCGCCCGTTTCAGTTTGCGCATTTCGTCATCGACGTCCCACAATCCTGCGACGGTGTCGCTGACCGGGATCTCATGGTGATATTACCGGATATCCGGAACAGGGCCTCGTTAATTACCCCATGGCGTCATACCCTGTCGGGTTGGCCCTGACGCGCAGGATCGCCATGCAGCCCTCACCGGTTGGAGGGAAGGTGGTGGGGTGCGCCTCTGACCACGGCCCTCTCCTTGTTTACGTCTTCATCGAAATCAATAGCCGGTGGTGTCAAAAGCGGGCCGTAGTGTCGAATCAGGCTGTCGCGGATTCGATTCAGGGGAATGTCCGAAAATTCCCCCCGGTAACGCACGTACTCCATGTGCGCATTTCCCAATCGGTCAAAGGGGTGGTAAATGGCGTCGGCGGCACCGTCAAAATCAAGGGGCATCAAATGAAACCGCTCGCACAGCTCGAAATTGAATGCCGGCGTGGCCTTGACCCATTGCCCGTCGATAAAAATGGACGTGTACCCGTGCCAGAAAAAGATGTCCGTTTTCATCAGGTTTCGCAAACGTTCGGTGGACAGGTGGTTGCGTACGTCAGCAAAACCGAGCCGTGCGGGAATTCCCACAGCCCGGCAGCAAGCGGCCAGCAGCACTGCCTTGGGTACACACCAGCCGCGACCGGACGCCAGGGTCGTGCTGGCCCGCATGCCTTCCACCGACAGGTCGATTGCATAGGGATCGTAGCGGATCCCGTCACGAACGGCATAGTAGAGGCTGACTGCCTGGTCTCTGGCAGTTGCCGCACCGTCCACCTGTGTGCGTGCGAAGGCCGTCACGCGGGCATGGGCACTGTCGATGACCGGTGTGGGGCGAAGCGTTTCTTGAGAACAAGGGGGCATGGCGCATCCATCCGCTTGGCGGTCAGTCTGGTTTAGGGTCAAATGCCATGGCGGCTTCGCTTGCCACCGGCGGTGTCCGGTTTCGGCACATGGTGCCGTGCAAGGACGGATCAGGCGTCGGATCTGTCCGGCGTGGCTTTCGGATGGCTGATTTCGTTGGAATTCGCAGCGGCCGGCAGTTTTTCGCTGACATTGGCTGCCAGCCCCATCGCCCTGGCCCGCTTGGCCCATTGACGCCGAGCCATGGCCTGCATGTCTTCGACTGTGTCCATCTCGTCGACGATCTCCATGCCGAGCAGGGTCTCGATGATATCCTCGATTGTCACCAGCCCTTTGGTCCCACCGTATTCATCGATCACCACGGCGATTTGCTGGCGTTCGTCGAGCAAAAATTCGAGCAGGTTCGTCAGCGACAGATTGCCGGGAACCGTTTTGATTGCCCGCTTCAGGGTTTCGATTTTACTGCCTCCGCCATCGTGGGCCTTGGAAATCAGCAAGTCGTCCCGTAGAACGAAACCGGTGATGTGATCCAGGTCGGTTTGGAAGATCGGCAGGCGCGAGAAGGCAGTCGATGCCTCGGCATTCAGGGCGTCGTTGACGGACAGGCTCTCCGCCAGGCCCGTGATCACGGTCCGCGGCGTCATGATGTCGCTGGCTGTCAAGGAACCGAAACGAAACAGATTGCGGATGATCCGTGATTCGTGCGGGTCGATCATCCCGGCGCGTTCACCGATGCCGGCCATGGCGATGAATTCCTCCCGGCTGAATATGCTGGTGGTTTTTCCGCGTGCGATCAGGCGGGTCAGTGTTTCCGAAAACCAGATCAGCGGATAAAGCGCCCAAATCAATCCCCGGACAAATTGAGCCGTGATTCCGGCCAATGATCGCCAGTACACGGCGCCGATGGTTTTAGGGATGATTTCGGAAAGGAACAGGATCATCAAAGTCATTACGGCGGAAAACAGCCCGAACCAGGCGCTGCCGAACACCACTGTCGCCTTGGAACCCGAGCCGATCGCCCCCACGGTATGGGCGATGGTATTCAAGGTCAAGATGGCGGCCAGGGACTGGTCCACCTTTTCCTGCTTCAACTGTTTCAACAGGGCCGCGCGTTTCGGGTTTCTGCTTTTTAGGCCGGCGATGTAAGCAGGTGTTATGCTCAACAGGACCGCTTCGGCTACACTGCAGAGAAAGGAGAAGACCAAGGCCAGCAGGATGTACGACACCAGCAGGATTAGATCGGTGTTTGTGTGACCGGCCGTCGTCGCCGCTGCCCCGCTGGCCAGACCGGCGGCAAAAACAGCATCGGCTGAACACAGCACGATCATCGATATGACCGGCCTGCAGACTCGTTTGGGTGACAATTGCAATATCCTAATCAGAACACCTCCCGGTCAGGGGTGAAAAAGCGTCCACAATGCGACGGTCAGTCCGATGTAGCGGCAAATGGGTTCAACAGTGGACGGCGAACATCCATTCGTTGCTGGCATGGGTTTCATTGTCCGGTTTAGCAGACCTGATGCAACACCGGACATTACCAAACCTAAACGCCGCCGTTTTTTCGGATAGGGTGGCGGCTCCACCTATCAGTTAAGCTTTACTGGTGCTCCTGGCAAAGTAATCCATTCGTTGGGATTTTGCAGCGAAAATCGTATTCGTTAGAAAAATTCATTTTTTTCTTTCAATTCCGAGGTGTTCACTGCCAAGGCGCTTCTTGGTCGGCTTCGGTTCACACATAGGGATGTTGTTGCGTTTCATTTTGTTGACATGCGGGCTCAACGATCCTGTGGAATTTTCATCGCCATGGCGGATGCTGCGAGCAATCTAATTGGCATCGGCTCCGATTGTCAAGAAAACCATAATATCATTCCATTTTTTATGATTCCAAAACCAACAGGCCAACTCAGTCGGCGTTGAACCGCGATAGCCAGCGCATTCCCCGCGGCTTGCCGCGGGGAGTATTCAATAGGTAAATCCGGAAAATTGTCCCGTTGCCCGGGCGTCCCCAACACTGGCGGCCTTCACTCAGAAGCATCGCCGAAGTCAGTACAAGATTGCGTTAAAACGATGGTCATGTTCGTGGATGGCCGCTGGTTTCTCACTAATCATGGTTCCGGTATTCCGGTTATTGAGTCGGGAAGATATGCCGAAATGGATTATCGAGGTGGGACCATGGATTGTGCTATGTGCAGGATTGTGGATATCGACCGCCATAGTATGAGGGAAGCATCACGGCCGGCAGGGTAGCACCTTTTTCAGTTATCAGTACGGGGCTCTCCCGTCGAACCGGTGCCTTTTTTAAAGTCTTCTTTGGCTTCTTCAAAGCCTTTGCGAAAATTATCGGGCACGTTTTGAACTTCTTTTTTGACGGTCCGGCCCGCTTTGGTCCCGGACTCCTTTGCGTCCTTGCCGATTTTTTTCCAGTCGTCAGCCACGCCTTGCCAGAAGAGGCTCCAGGAAGAGGGGTTGTCTGCTTTCTGGCCAGAACCGGACCCGGCAATTGACGGTGATGCCGTCAGGATGGCGACGATGAGGAGAAAACCGATCAGATTCGATGTCATGGTGTCAGCTTGCCTCCTGAAACCTGATGCCGTTTTCCGTGGGGCGGGTCATCGAGGGTTAGCGGAATCACGCTTCTGCAACGATTGCCTCGATCTTTTCCCAGATGAACTGGGCCACCTCCTCGGCCGAATTTTTTTCGATCACGGCAAGATCCTCGCACAACGCCTCGATGTTGGCTTCTTCGATATCCGTCATTTTATTCACCAGGAATGAATCCACCTCGCCGCCTGCGGGCAGCAGGCCACAGGCACCCACGGCGCCGATGTAATTGCCGTCGACAAAAATCGGTACCACGATCTTCATCAACCCGGCGTCGCACTCCTCGATCACCGGCCGCTTCTCAACCTTGGCCTGGTTGGCCTGGTTCATGTGCGCCACGGCAAAAATAAACGACTGGCCCTTGTCCGTGGCCTTGATTGCCGGACAGAGACGATTGACCCACACTTTATTGTCGGTGATGCGGATGCCGTCGGTATTGAACACATTCGATTCCAATCCCGAGTGTTCATGGATTTCGTTCTCGATCTGGGTCCATTTTTCCAGGGGCAACAGGTCGGTCAGTTCCACGGTTATACTCCTTGATTCACTGGTAACGGTAAGGCTCCAATTTAGACGTGCAGTTTCTTCCTTTACCATTTTTGTTAGGTCATAGGGAAGCGCTTTCGGTAAGCCAGGCCCTGAGTCGCTTCATGCCTTCCTCGATGGAAATCTCGGCCGTGTACCCTAGGTCCCGTTTGGCCGCGGAAATGTCGAACCAGTGGGACGTAGCCAACTCCCGGGCAACGAAGCGCGTCATCCGTGGTTCAGCGGAAATGCCGAAGGTTCGGTAGGCCCACTCCATCAGCGCACCGATGCAGTAGGCCGCCCGTGGTGACAGGGTTTTGGTCAGCGGGGGCTTGCCACCGGCGACCAGGATCCGGTCGACCATCTCCCACAAACCGATGGGATGGTCATCGCTGATGAAATAGACCCTGCCCGAAACGGCAGGGTTTTGCTCCAGCGCCTGCATGGCCAGCACATGGGCGCGGGCAGCGTTGTCGACGTAAATCGTGTCCACGCGGTTGCTTCCGTCACCCACCCGGCGAAGCGTAGCGGCCCGGGCGATGATGCGCGGAACGAGGTGGTTGTCCTGCGGGCCCCATATCAGATGCGGACGCAGGGCTACGGTTTTAAGCACATCGTCAGCGGCGGCCATAACGGCCTGTTCGGCCATGGCTTTGGTCTGCGGGTAGGGTGCATGATAATGGGACGGATAGGGGACCGATTCATCCACCCCTTGCATGTTGCCGCCGTCAAACACCACGCTGGGGCTGCTGGTGTATATCAGCATGGGAACCCGGCCGGATCGGCAGGCCGTGATGACATTGCGGGTGCCGATCACATTGGGCCGGTGATAGTCCGCCAGCTTGCCCCACACCCCGGTTTTGGACGCCACGTGGAATACGGCATCCCTGCCGCTGACCGCTTTGTTGACGGCGTCGGCGTCGGCGATGTCGCCGGGCAACTGACGGACATCGAGGGTGTCCAGATCCGGGTAGGTGCCCCGCGAAAAGCTGACCACCCGATGGCCTTTGGCCAGCAGCTGCCGCACGATGGCTTTGCCTAAAAATCCTCCGCCACCGGTAACCAGAATGTTTTTTGGGGTGCTGACAGCCGATGCGTGCTTGGTTTCCATAATGAATCCGGTTACTGTTTCTTTTCCGCCCAGGCGGCCAACTGTTCTCTGAAAATCTTTGAATTGTGGCGGATATCAACGGGGAAAGCCCGGTGAAACAGGATCGTTTCGATGTCCTCAGTGATCGGGCTGGCCTTGGCCAAGGCCAGGAGTTCTTTTTCCAAGCCTTTTTTATTCTTGCCATCGTCTCCGGGCTCCAGCTCGATACAGACCACCGGCCGCTGCCGTCCCTGGGGGCCCACACCGACCAGTGCGCTGCGAAACACGCGGGGATGGTTGTTGAATATGGCCTCGCATGGAATCGTGAACATGGTTTTTGCCGAAGTGGTTACCCGATGGTTTTTGCGGCCGCAGAACCAGATACGGCCTTTTTTATCAATCCATCCCAGGTCGCCCATGCGGTGCCAGAAGGTGCCGCCGTCGACGATCTTGGCCAGTGCGTCGTCCCGGGGCCGCTCGTAATAGCCGCGGGTCACCTGATCGCCGCGCACGCTGATTTCGCCGATTTCTCCGTCCGGTAACAGCAGATCGTCCGTCCACTGGGCAATCGGCGCGTCCGAGATGCGGATGATCCTGACGTCGATGCCGGCAACGGGTTTCCCGACGCACATGCCGTAGCCCTGCTCGCTGAGTTTGCGGGTTTCGGCCAGGATCTCGTCGCTGCCGAAAGCGCTGACCGGCATGGCCTCCGTGGCCCCATATCCGGTATGGATCTGGGCGCCCTCGACGAGCATGGCGCAAAACCGTTCGATATCGGCCGGCGCGGCCGGTGCGCCCGCGGAGATCACCCGCTTCAAGGTGGGCAGTTTGATTCCTTTTTCATTACCGTAGCGGCCGACGCGATTGAGCAGGGCCGGGGAGGCGAACATGTTGGTAACGCCATGGTTGACGATCGCTTCGATGATTCGCTCCGGGTTGACCCGGGCCGGCTTGGTGGGGTCCATGTCCGGGATAATGGCCGTCATTCCCAATGCCGGGTCGAACAGGGCGAAAAGCGGGAAGGTGGGAAGGTCGATTTCCTTCGGAGTGATGCCGAACTGGTCGCGAATGGCGCGCACTTGGGCATCGAAGACCCCGTGTGAGTAAAAAACACCCTTGGCCGGACCGGTGCTGCCGGTGGTAAATAAAATGGCCGCGATTTCATCGGCCCGTGTATCGGCCATTTTAAATGGTTCCCACTGCCGGCTGCGCACCTGGTCCAGGGTGAGTCCGCCCCAGAACCAGCGACTGCCCACGGTAATGAAAGTATGGACGCTTTTGAAATACCCGGGGGCCAGGGTGCGCAGGACATGGGCCGGGGGAATGCCGATCAGGGCCTGGGCCCGGCTTTCCTTCAGGCAGTTCAGCATGCGGGAGATGCCCATACCCGGGTCCACCATGACGGGCACGGCCCCGACCTTGAACAGGGCGAAGACCAGGGCGAAAAAGTCCAGGCTCGGTCTGACCATGAGAATGGTGCGCACGCCTCGGCTGACCCCTTTATCTTCAAGGCCCCATGCCAGGCAATCCGATTCGATGTCCAGTTGGCGGAAGGTAAGGTGGGTGTATGCCACCCGGCCTTGCCCGTCCCTGCGGCAAGGGCAGACCACCGCCCGTTTGTAGGGTTGGATGCGAGCCATGGTGCGCAGGTAAGTGGCCACGTTGACCGTGGTACAAACAGGTGCGTCGGGTGATTTTTCCATAAGCGATCGGTTGTTATGCAGCCTTGTAGACGGCAACCTGAAAGATCTTATCCAAGAGTTTAGTTATAAATTTATAAGTTACCTGATTTTATGTATTTAAACTCATACAGAATCGAACTTGCGCGACACCGGATGGCGTGATAAAAAATCGGTTGCCAATCCGATGATCCGCTCCGGCACATCCTCCATCAGGTAGTGGCCGGCGTCGTCGAACAGGTGTTTTTCAGCCTTGGGAAACCGTCGGCACCACTCGTTGTAGTAATCCACGTCGAAAACGAAATCGTGCCGTCCCCACAGGATCAGCATGGGGACATGGGCCAGTGAGGCCAGGTGCCGGTCCACCCGGTCGACGATGGAGAATCCCGGATCGCCGGACAGCAGGGGAATGTCCTGGACGAAGCGCAAGGTGGCCAGCCGGTTTCTCGGGCAGTTGTAGGGGGCCAGCAGCCCTTTTTTCACTTCTGCTGCCAACCGTTTCCGCGGTGCCATGTGAAGGGCCCCTCTGGCAAACAGGTTCCCGTGGAGGACGGCCGGCGTGGCCAGGGCACCCAGATTGCGAATGACCCACAGACGAAAGGGGATGCGCTTGCGGCCCGGGGGAAAAAAGCCTGCCGTGTTGCTGATGATCAGGCGCGCCACCCGGTGCGGGTTCGCCACGGCCCAGGCCATGGCGATCATGCCGCCCCAGTCATGGACCATGAGCGTGACCCGATCCAGGTCGAGATGATCCATCAGCGCCGAAAAATCATCCAGGCGGCTCTGCAGCCGGAAGTCGTATTCGCTCTCATCGGGTTTGTCCGACAGGCCGCACCCCATGTGATCCGGAGCGATGGTGCGATGGCTCGATGCAAGGGCGGCAATGATGCGGCGAAAGAAAAAAGACCAGGTGGGGTTGCCGTGCACCATGACCACCGGGTCGCCCTTCCCCTGGTCGACAAAGTGGTAGCGAAGCCCGTTGCGTTCCAGATAATGGGACTGGAACGGATAAAGGTGGCGGTAGTCGGCCGCATCGATGGTCTGATTGCGAAGGGTCATGGTTTCGTTTTGCCTGCTGCTGGAACCAGGGCCAGTTCGAAATTCTCCATTTTGTATATGGGCAGGCCATCCACACTGAGCAGGCCGTTGGCCCGGATCGTCGGGGCGCCGCCATCACGCACGCGTGTGATCAGGGCTTCCACGGCAACGGTTTTATTTTTCGGAATGATCTGCCCGCGATAGGTCCAGCTGTGGCGGCTGCCCTCCACCATGCGGAACCGGTGGGTTACCGCCAGATGCGGCCACCGTTTCATTGTCACAGTTTTAATCAGTTGTAAAAAGGATTCCAAGCCCAGGGACCCGGGGCAGACCGGATCCTGGTGGAAATGGGCCTTGAAAAACCATTCGTCCGGATCCACCTTTTTAATGCCGCGAATGTAACCCAGACCGGAAGGCCCGCCTTCCGGCAAATTGGCCTCGATGCGGTCAACCATCATCAGGACCTTGCCGGGCAGGGCCAGCTCGTCCACGAAAAGGGAAAGGGCAGTGGCGGATTCCGTTGTGTGCGGGGGATCCATGGACAGGACGCTGGCACCGACCGTTGTCCCGGAATAGGGGGACATGGCTTTGACCAGGGGATCCGCCGGCCCCATGCCCTTTTGCTCGTTGAGCGCTTCAGCGGAAAAGAACCCGAAATAGGTGTCGCCGGTGTAGACCGGTTCGTCACCGGCATACACCTCGAAATCGAAATTTTCGATGATCATGTCGGCCGCCTCGCTGACCTTGGTCATGCGGCAACGCATGGTCAACGTGCCGGTGGCCGGTGTCACCTGGCGGTGCAAAATGGCGTTGCCTCCCAGGTTGCGGAATTTCAGGTCACGCTGGCTGCGCAGGGCCGAACCTGCATAGGCGGCCAGCCACCCGCAGGGTTGCAGGGCGATTTCCAGCAAGACGCAGAAGGGCATGACGCCGGAGCGGTCTGCCGCAAAATACCATTCCCGCTCGGGGATGTCATACTGGGCGGTGATCCATCCGTCGGCCTTGAGCGTCCATGGGGGCGGTTCTACATGGATCACCCGGTCCATGAAGCAATAGGGTGGTCCCGGAAGGCGAGCGATTTTTCGATTTTCGTCGAAGACGCGGTAAGGCTCACCAAAAGCCTCGGAGGGCTTTCCCGTGGCAAAGGCCAGGATTGACGCCCGATCGTACAGGGGGGCGGCAGGCATCGTCGGTTCTTTGACCTTCGTTGGGCGAGTGGTCCGTGGACGCCATGCAGCCTCGATCTCCTCACGGCTGATCCCGGTCATTTTCACGGACATATCCTTGAAAAAGACGATGGGGCGGCCGTCGGCCGACATATGGGCGTCGGCAATGGCGTAGGGTTCGGGGCCGTATCCGATTTCGCTGATCTGGATTTCGTAGTGCACATGGCGCGTTGCCGGGGTGACCGGTCCGCGGCATTTGAGGCGGGCGGCATTGCCAATTACCGGTTCGTAGCACACGCCGGGTTTTTCCGTTACCCATCCCATTCGCTGGAGAAAGACCCGCAGCGTGTGGGCGCAGCATTCGTACATGAGGGTGCCGGGCATGACCATGTCGTCCACGAAATGGCAGACGAGGAACCAGTCATCGGGGTGGATGTCCGCTTCGGCCCGGATCAGGCCGAGGCCATAGCGGCCACCCGCGGGGTCAAGTTCAAGAACACGGTGGATCAGGCGCATGCGGCCACCTGGCAAATGCAGGCCGGCCGACAAGCCGATGCCGGCGAACTGACTGCCGAAACACCCGGCCAGGTCGCCGCGGCGCAGGGCGTCCACCTGGTCCTCCGAATAGGTCTCCCTGGCCATGGGAACCGGCGGATGCCAATCCACCGGACATCTGCCGGGCACGGCCTGGCGTTCCCGTTCGGTGAGGATGATGCCGCCGGAGTTGATCACCTCGGCTTCGGTGAAAAATCCGGCACAACCGTCGCGCATGCTGATCAGGTGATCGCCATTGACAAACCCTTCGAAGCGAAAGAAGAACATCCAGGTCTCTCCCTGGCGCACGAAGCGGTCGATGGCGATCTCGTAGCGGATGGTATCCCCGGGACGGGGCAACCCCCTGTGAAAGACCACGACCGCGTCCAGCAGGCGGTAGGCCCGCTCACCCTTCACCCTATGGTCGATGCCCAGGTAGGAACTCAGAAACAGGTCTGCCTGACCGGCCTCCACGCTGATGCAAACCGGTGCGCGATCGCCATCCAGGTACCAGGCACCCGGCAGAACGTCATGCTCGGTGACCACCTGCCCCGATTCCATGGACAGCATTTTACCCTGCACGGAGATGATGCGATCCACCAGCATCAACGGCTCGTCGGGAAGGCGCACCCGCACCCGGTGGGTGTCCACCACGTCAAAGGCCGGTCCCAGGACGTGGCCCACGCTGCCGACGGCAAAAGCCAGGCACATCTCCCGGTCAAAGGCGGGAAGGTTTTGTGATTCGGGCACCTCAATCGCGGCAGCCGCAGCATCCGGCTGTGCCGAAGGCGCGCCGGTCAGGCGAGCGCCCAACCCCAGCAGGCGAGTCTGCAGGTCGACGGTTTCGGCAACACTTCGGGTTAATTCCTGAGATAAATCGAGAAACTGCTGATGGGCGCTGGCCGTGGTCTCCATGTTCCGGTGGGCCGCCTCAAGCAGTTTCGCCCAGGGGGCATCGAAAGCAGAATCGTTTCCAGCCGAAGCCGGCGATCCGTCCTTGCCTTGAGAGCCGGCCGGAAGCTTGACTTCCATCGGCGGCGAGGGCAACGATTCAGACGGTTCCTTTGGCTTCGACGCCACAGGCAACGCGGGTGAGATGATCGGACCGCCCACCGCGACCCGCACGATCTTGCGGTTACTGACCGACTCCGAAGAAACAAGGGCGGATGGTACGCCCTCATACAATGCGTTCAGGTTCACAGGTATCCGTTCGGCGACCAACCGGGCCAGGCACCGCAGCAACGAGGCGATTTCATCTTCGGTGCCATGGTTGGCCGCCACGGCCAAGTGGGGTTGACCGTCCAAGATCTGGTCGATCATGCGGCTGCACGACGCCCGCGGCCCCACCTCGATGAACACCCTGACTCCAGCGGCGGCTGCACACTTAATCGTCCGCGTGAAGTCGAATCCCTCAACAGCTTGTTTTACAATGGAATCAGCAATTTGGTCAGAAGTGACTTCATAGGGGGCGCCCCAGCTGCAGCTGTATACATCGAGCCCTGGCTTGGCAGTGGTCGGAAAAACATGCAGCCGCCGGTAGGCGTCGGCCGAAGGGCCGGCCGCATCGCAGTGCACGGTGACCACGCCGTCCAGATAGACGGCCTGGCAACCCATGGTGGTGACGGCCTGTGCCACCGCCCGTTCCAACCCGCCGATGACGCATTCACGGGGTGAGTTGACGATGAGCAGCCGCACCCGGGGTATCGCTGAAAGGGTTTGCCGGACCGATTCTGCCGGCCGGTTGACCACCGCCACACGCCATGCCACCTCTTCGCCCTCCGGTATCGACCATGCCTGGCGAAGCGACAGGCACGGGCCGGAAAGCTGGGTGGTGAACAGGTCGGTGGTCTGCATGCGCGCCAGCATGTCATCCCGGTCCGACCACACACCCTGGGCGAACAGGGCTGACGATTCGCCAAGGCTGTAGCCGATGACCGCATCCGCACGCACGGAAAAGCGGTCGAGGATGCGGGTCATGAGCTCGCCGAAAACCACCTGGCCAAATATCATGTTCAAGGGGTCGGCATTGAGCCGGGAGATGGCATCAGCCTCCCAACCGGCTTGCCACGAGCGTCGCCAGGGCATCAGACTCCAGGGTCGGAATTGGGTCTTCAATCGGGCGGTTTCACGGTCCATACCATTGACCGTGTCCGGAAACCGCAGGGCCAGATCGCGCCCCATGCCCAGGTAATGGTTGCCCGAACCGGGGTAGACCAGGGCAACCCGGGCATCGGCTCCGATGGGTTGAGCGCGAAAAAAGACCTGCCTGGAGTGCGGATCCGATTCGCCGGCGGCAATGGCTTGGCGGGCATCGTTGAACACCCTGCTAAAATCATCCTCCGGTTTAAGAATCAGGACGATGGCCCGGCGATGATCGGGCCGCGGCGGGTGCAATTGCATCCACCTTCCGGCAGTCGCCTCAAGCGGCTCGGCAGAGGCGGTGCGCGATAAGAAATCCTCCAGATCTGCAAGACCTTCAATCAGTTGCGAAGGTTCGTCTGCGCTGACTGCGAAAAAGCCGGCACGGGTGCCGATCACCGGTGCCGGACCGGCAGGTTCGACACCGGATGCGTTTTTTTCGTCCTCCTGAATCAACACGTGACTGCAAGTGCCATCCACGGTTATCGACGCGCAGCAGGCGGTTCGGGGACCGCGCTCCCGATCCCGATACCATGGCTGGGCCCGGTCCGGCATGTGAAAGGGATGAATCCTTTCCGCTGGTCCGTCCGATGGCTCGGGTTGCCGCGTATAACCGGCAAGGGGGGGTAAAACGCGATGATACAGGCACAACGCCGCTTTAGCCAGGGACGCCAGGCCGCTGGCAGCGCCGGTAAGCCCGGCGATGGGTGTGGCCGATCCAAGAGCGATGGCCGCTGACGGATCGGTCCGGTCGGCTTTTTGAAAAAAGCGGGCAAGGGCGGCGATTTCCATACAGTCCTGATCCGGTACACCGGCGCCGTGAGCTTCCACATATGACACCGAGTCGACAGGGACATCGGTGCGGCTAAAACACCCGGACAACGAGTAGCTGTAGGTCGACTCGCTGACCTTTCCCGCTGCCGGATCATCACCGCCGGCGCTGCCGATGCCACGGATGACGGCATAAATGCGATCGCCGTCGATCCTGGCCCGAGCCAGCGGCTTGAGCGCCAGTGCCACCGCACCGTCTCCGGGAAGCGTCCCATCGGCTGAGGCATCGAATGGGCGGACTGAATTGGTTGGCGAAAGGGGCAAGAAGCGGTTCGTGCGAACCACGCTGCGTCCTTCAGCGGCCAGATCCACCGCTCCGACCAGCATGGCGTCGACTGCCCCCTCCTGCAGCAGGTCGACGGCGACCTGCAACGCTTTGAACCCGGATGCCGTATCGGCTGAGAGCACGAAACTGGGTCCGCCGAGGCGAAATTCCCGGGCCATGCGGCTGGCGACGATGCCTCCTAAAGCCCCCATGACACGCGGCGGGGTGAGAGGGGGGCCGCATTGGTTACGCAGGTTTTCCATCCACTGGTCCATGGTCCGGTCGTCCAGGTTCAGGCCATGCACCGCGTTCCAGTGCCTGACCGCCGTGAAAAGCTGCCAGCGCAAATGAAAGTTCGTTGCTTCGAAATCGAATCCGATCCCGAACACCACACCCATGCGTTCACGGGGGGCGCGCAGGTCGAACCCGGCATCGGTCAGGGCGCCGGCACCCACTTTGAGGGCCAGCAACTGCTGGGGAAGGATGTCATGGATTTCATTGGGCGGAATCTGGAACTCGCCGATACTGATCTCAATGCTGTCGACATAGGCCCCTTTGGGGTCGAGGCCGCCCAAGGCGCCGATCAACGCGCTGTCGGCTCCTTTCCAGCGGCCGGGGGGCCGGGTCGCGATGCCGCTGTGGCCTTGAAATATGGCGTCGGCGTATGTTTGCAGATGGTTCAGCGATCCCAGGGTCACATCCATACCCACGATGGCCACCGGGGCAGGAGAAGCAACATCGGGGCTTTCATTTACCGATAATCGTTGGCAAGTGATGGATCGGTCCACAGGGCGATGCGTTGGCCACGCTTCGAAGAGGATATGGGCGTTGATGCCGCCGAAGCCAAAAGCGCTGACAGCAGCCCGCCTGGGGGTCTGTTCCGCACGGGCCTGCCACGGCGCTGCTTTGGTTTGCACCCTGAAAGGACTGCCCCTCAGCGGGCTGTCTTCGGGGGGCTGCTCAAAGTTGATCGACGTCGGCAGGGTCCGGTGCCGCATGGCCAGCAGCGTTTTGATGATGCCGGCCGCGCCGGCGGCGGTCAGCAGGTGGCCGATCATGGATTTTACCGAACCAATGGCGCAGGTGCCCGCGTCTGAAGATGCGGCTTTCCAGAGTTGAACCAGGCTTTGGACTTCCGTGGCGTCGCCGGCACGAGTACCGGTACCGTGACATTCGATGTAATCCACGTCTGATGGCTGCCAGCCGGCCAACCGGTAGGCCTGCTCCATTGCGCGGATCTGGCCGAGGCTCTCGGGGGCCAACAGGTTGCCGCGCATGTCGTTGGAAAGGCCCACACCGTGAATCACGCCGTGGATCGTATCGCCGTGTGCGATGGCGTCGGCCAGGCGCTTCAACACCAGAATACCGACACCTTCACCCACCACCAGGCCGTCTGCCCGACGGTCAAAGGGTGCGCAACGGCCCGAGAGGGAAAGGGCCTGCAGCTGGCTGAAGCCGGTCTGGGTATACAGGCATTCGGGTCGCGAGACCCCGCCGGTCACGACCATGTCCGCACGGTCCGCCGCCAGTGCCTGGCAGGCGAGTTTGACCGCGTAGATAGAAGACGCGCAAGCGGCGTCAAGGGTAAAATTATCCCCCCCAAATCCCATTTCCGCGGCCAGGAGTGCCGCAGGCAGCCCGTCGACCCGGCTGGCCATGGCCTCGACACGGGTCGGTATTGCCGGGGATGCCGGCGTACGGAGAAACAGGCGATTTTCAATGGCCTTGCCCAGGATTTTTCGGGAAAAGCCGGAGGCACTGTCCGTGGGCAGGGCGATGGCTGCCAGAATGGTATGGACGCGGCGGCGGTCGACCGGAGCGGTTACACAATTCCGGACGGCCCGCTTCCCGGCAGTGAGCGTAAGCTGGTGGACCGGATCCAGCCCTCGGGTCAACTCCGGATCAAGGGTAAAGGCATCGGGATCGAAGGTGAAATCATTGATCAAACAGGCGTGACGGGAATAGGGACGATCCGGCACCCGGGTGGTGCTCAGCCGATCCTGAGATGGGGAGATCCAGCGGTCCTCCGGAACCGGTGCAGACTGGTCGATGCCGTTGACGATGTTTTGCCAGAACCGATCCAGGTCCGGAGCGCCGGGAAAGATGCCGTCCATGCCGACGACGGCAATAAGGGGGTGTCTGTCCATATCAAGGAAAATCACTAATTTTTTAAAATGGTTTCGAGGTTGCCCCCGAAAATAACGATATTGATGGTATTGCTTTCAATTATTTGCCAAAACATAATTACATACCCGCTTCATGGATATAACGCAATAATCAATAGCCGATCAGCCTGCTGCCGATCCGGGTCACCGACCCATCGGCAGGCAATTCGCGTCTCTCAACATGCTGCCGGCGACCACGGCGCAAGGGTTCGGGATTTGTTTTGACAGCGGCATCCGCTGCCGCTATTGTGTTATTAACAGACGCCCACAATGATTTTGCCGCGACTCCGGATACAGATGATGCGGCGCCACGCTTTTCAAAATGCCCGATGCCGCCAATTGTCCAGCTCAATCGAATTGACGCATAAGCCACAACGCGCCTCTTGCCTATCATGCCATAGGGAAAAACGAATGATCAACGGTTCCACCCGGTCAGGCCGATTCGTAACATGCGGTTCTTTCACAAAGGCCCGCGAACACTCCAAGCCAATCATACCCTCGGAATGTTCGCTAAACGTGCTTTGTCGGATGTAACGCGTTTACGGTTTGGTCAGGCACGCGTAAACGAAAAAAAAAGGAGGTGAACCATGAAAATCCAAATCAAGCGTATCCTCTGCGCCACCGACCTTTCTGATTTTTCCAATTCAGCCGTGATGCAGGCCATCGGCATGGCCAAAGAGTTCGGTTCAAGGCTGTCGATCTGTCATGTGATCGATCTGCCTTTGGTTACCATGCACGGGGCGGCTTTTGTATACCCGGAAGATCAGATCGAAGAGATGAAAACCGGTGCCATGGATCAGATAAGGGGGTTGGTGAAGGACAGTGCGCTGAATTGGGAAGCTGTGGTGGAAACCGGCCCCGTCTCCAGCACGCTGTGCCGTCTGGTTTCTGAAAAGCAGGCGGACCTGGCTATCGTATCCACCCACGGGCGCACCGGGTTTAAGCGACTGTTCCTCGGTTCGGTGACCGAAAGGCTGTTGCGAACGATTTCCTGTCCATTGCTGGTCGTTACGCCGCCTGAAAAATCGGGTAGGATGGAAAAGCGGTTCAAGGGATTCGGCTTCGAACAGATCATGGTGGGGTGCGATTTTTCAGCAGATTCCGGGATGGCGGTGCAATACGGGTTCAGCCTCGCACAGGAGTTCGAAGCCGTGATCCATTTAGTGCATGTGGTGGAGCCTTTTGTCTACCGAGATGCCATGTTGCCGGATAGCGTAAAATCGGAGGCGCTCACCGAGGTGACCACGGGTTGCCGGCAGCGACTCGAAGAACTGGTGCCGGCAGATGCCCACAACTGGTGCAAGGTTGAGATCGCCTGCGAGGCCGGCAAACCTTTTCAGGCGCTGAAGAAATACGCCGCATCCCATCAGGTTGACCTCATCGTACTTGGTGTGAGGGGCCATTCACTGGTGGAAACGATGCTTTTGGGCTCGACAACCGACCGGTTGATCCGCGAGGTGGCTTGTCCGGTGCTGTCCGTCTGCCCGCCCTGATACGAAACAACGGCAGCCTGCGCCGTGGGAAATCGACGGATTTTTCACCATGACCGAGAGATAATCGTTTTTTTTAACGGTCATGAATGGCGTTTTTTTCGAGGCGTCCGTCCCATCACCGGCTTTTTCTCTTCAAATGAACACGGCCTGGAGTGGATCAGGGACAGCATGGCTCCATGCGCCTCAAGCTTCAAGTCGCCATCCCGGATGCCTAAAAGGATCGATCGTCTCCAGTTGATCAGGGACCATAAGAGGATCAGGATGCCCAGTCCGCAGAAAAGCAGAAGGTGAAGGGCCAATTGCAGGGGAATCAAGCCGGTGATGGACAGGAACAGCACGGTGGCCGAGGCGGCCCAGACATAAATCCTTATCTGTGCGGCAAGAAAGTCGTGATGAACGATGGTCCAGATACTTATCCGGGCAAGGGAGGATTGGAGTTTGAATGGATGTTTGGGATTCATGGTATACCTCCTTTGGTTATGTCATTTTTAAAGATCCTCCTTTCATATTGTTGGTTTACCGCTAACGTCGGGAAGATAGCTGCCGATCCATGTTGGGGTGAAGGGTCGGTTTTGCAAATAGGCTCTTTGATATCTATATAATTATAAATTCGAAATGGTTACCTGTCAATCGGCTAAGGTCGTTGCAGAACGGTTTTCGTTTTTGTGTCGGCCGGCAATTGGAAGACAAAGGGCAGGCCGATAAATCCAACCAGGGCAAAAATGATATATGTCGTTTTCAATCCAATCAGATCCCCGGTCATGCCGACGATCACCACCACCGCCGAGCGGGCCAGAAATGAAATCATCATGAACAGTCCGTTGGCAGCCGAGGGACTCTCCACGGCGTTTTCCTGAACCAATGCCAGCATCACCGGAGTGGTGGACAACAAGGTGAAACCGGTGAGCACCAGCATGGCATAAGCCAACCACCCATCCACCCAGACGAACGCCAGCAGGGATATTGGCGCGCCAAGCAGCGACAGGGTCAGTAACCGTCGGCGGCCAAAACGATCGCTCAGGGTGCCGGCCACCATGACGCCGGCAACACCGGCGATTTCGAAGATGGTCAATCCGGCACCGGCCAGCCACAGATTCCCCGTGTTCATGGCGATGAAGGTGGGCAGAAAGGAGGCCATGCAGCCGTGCATGAAGCCCCTGGCCACGAGAATGCCGGTAATCGGCATCAGGATATGCCGCATGCTGCGCCAGGTTTGCGTCAGCGGCACCGGTGCGGCGGCGGTGCGGGTCACCGGAAGGTCTCGGGTAGCCAAGAGCAGCATGGCCGAGCAGGCAAAACTGACCACCATCACCGGATAGAATCCGTCCAACCCCATGAGGGCCACCAGACCCACCGCCGCCATCGGGCCAACCGCACGGGCCGCTTCCCCGCCGACCATGAAAAAAGACATGCCCATGCCTTTTCGATCTCCGGACATGCGGGCCACCACCACCGGTGCCGGCACATGAAAAACGGATATGCTGATGCCGGCAAACAGCATCAGGATCAGCAGTATGCCATAGGTGGGTGCGACGCCGATAAGGCTCATGGGGACGGCGGTCAAGGCCGGCGCCAGTATGAGAAACCAACGCACGCTGATGCGATCTGCCAGGGAACCGATCCAGGGGTTGATCAATGCGGGCAACTGCATCACCGTGGACAGCAGCCCGGCCTGGGTCAGGGACATGGAGAGCTTTTCGATGAGCAGTGGCAACAGGGGCGCCAGAAAGCTCGAATAGACGTCATGCACAAAGTGTCCGATGGAGACGGCGATGACGCCTTTAAAGTTGACGCGGTCGCCCGCCAAGGGCGTTTGGATGGCCGACGGATTAACGATTGATTGCATAGGGTCCACTGTTGTCAGGAAAACGTGCACATATCCACAAGAAAGGCCCTAACCGATCGAACCTATATCCGTTTGCCCGGATTCGGTCAACCGCAGAGCGACCGATGGCGATCTTCAGGCTGGCAATACTTCGAAAGACCCATGGACTAATTGTCGATTCCCCGTTCGCATGGCAATCCGGTCGCAACGAAGGGCATGTGTACGTGGTTACGGCTCAATCCAACAAAGGCAACCGGCAAAGGTCAATGGCAGTGACCATCCAGCAATAGTTGTATTTGCCAGGAGAACGGTTATCTTTTTTATAATGGCCATTTGGCTTTGAAGGGAGCACCGCACTATGTATCTTGCCCGATTGCCCGACAAGCGTCACGGTCGGCGGTATATGATCCGACAATCCTATGCCGATGGTCACTGCTATCGGAGCCGTGACCTGTTCGATCTGGGTGATGACCCGTCGCGCTTTATTGTCTATCCCGGTGGGAATGGCTTTTATATCGATACGGCGGTGGAGGACGCCATCGCCGATCTGGGTTTTTCAGTAACCCAGAATGACCTGGAACCGGTTTTCATGCCCTTTCTGCCGCCGCACATCAGACGGGTGGTCGACGGATTCGATCGAAAGGCACGAACCGCTTCTCCTTCGGATACGTGTGCTCCGGCTGACACCATTCATCGCTTCGACCGGTACCGACTGCACTATCTCAAGCTGGGACGGGTGGACCCCAAAGATGTGAATTGCACGCCGGACCGTTTTTATGCAAACCTGACACACAAATCCCGCGATGAGATCGAATACGATTTTATTGAAGCGGAACGCATCTTGAAGGCGGAGGAACTGTCCCTCTACACGTATCAGATTTTTGACCTGCAGCGTTACTTCAGCGAACATTTTGCGCGCAGCCACCCCGAAGGCCTCGATCAGGAACGCATGGACCGTTTTTTCGTCAACACCCTGTGTCAACTCAGCCGGGACGAATCGTTCTGGGTAGGCAGCGACGATGAATCCGGGCTGCAACAGCACCTGGTTCGCTACGCGGTCATGTATTTCGACAACTGTTTTCCCTCAGGCGACCCCTTCCGTGATTACCTGAGGGATTTCATGAATCGCCACCGAATCCATCGCCCGCCGGAGAGCGTTCAGGTCAGCCTGGCCGAATCCGCCCGGCTGTTCGGCGTGACGGTGGATGCCTTGAAAAATATGGATTGCCGGTCGCTGACCCGGCAGTACCGCAAACTGGCCTTGAGGCATCACCCTGACAAAGGCGGTGATCCGGATACCTTTGTCAAGCTTGCTGCGGCCTATGAAAAATTGTTGAAGGGCAAATCAAGGAACTGACTTGACCAGCGATGGAAAAACAGGTGGCATCGTAGTGTTGGCCGATGCCACCTGTTTTGTTCGGAAGGCCGTCGGCTATACCGGCCGCGGTGCCGGTGGCGGGGTGCTGCTGATTCTTTCTTCGTAGGTGGAGAGCAGAAAAAGGGTGGCCAGCGGCTGGGTGAACAGCACACCGATGAAGACGGTCCCGCCGATCATTGAAATAGCCATGAAGATGATCACCACCACCACGTGATCAACCAGTTCACCGCTTCTGGCCATGGCATAGCTTTCCTTGACCGCATCGACGATGCCCATATTCTTGTCGGTCATCAACGGCATCATGTAGATACAACAGAAGGTGACCGCCACAACGACCATAATGCCGGGCAGGAAGAGCAGCGCGAAACCGATGGCGACCGCCACGAACACGGCGATGCCGAATCCCAACAGCGGCAGAAACAGATTCATGTGGGCAAAAAGGTCTTGGACTTTGGGTTCCCGGCCGTTTCGCATCAACTGGAGCAGGCTCTGGGTGTAACCGGCCATGGTGACCGGGGCCAGAATGCCCAGGCTCAGGGAACTCACCGCTACCATGACCAGGGTTATGAGAATCAGCGATACGACATTGCCAAGGGTCAGATTCCAGGCGGTTTCGATGTGACGCTTAAAGTCCATGGGCGCTCCTCAAGGCGTGTAGGTTTATCAAATGGTTGATGGAATACGATATAACCAACTTAGATAAATATAGTTTAATGTTATAGGCAGCGGGCGGTTCGCTTGCAACGAATGGTCGCATATACCGGCTTTGGCTGGCTGCTGTCAACCGTCATCGCCGATAGCAACACAGGCCGACGTCACCTATCATCGCTTTCCACTCCCGGATCTCCGATCCAATCGGCCGTCCAGCATCCGCCTCATCTGATCCCTTTCGGTTTTTGCCTGGGCAAGGTTCAGCTTCAGGGCCTCGTGTCCGGCGGGCGGGCATTCAGCCAATTCCTTTTCTAGCCGTTCCACTTCCTGTTGGAGCCGGTAAAGATCCCTGGCTATGAGTTGTAAGGACATGACATCCTATTCCTGTTTCTTGGGGAACGTGTGTGCCTTGAGAACGGCAAAGGGGCTGCTTTCATCCTGGCGTTGGCATTGGCAGGATGTTTGGTTGAGATTCGCACCGCATCGGTTGCACAAACCCTTGCACGAATCCCGGCACAGGGGTCTAAACGGCAGGGCCATGATGATCTGCTGGGCAATTTCATCTGCGAGATCGATGCTGTCCCCGCTGTAGACGATCACGTCCATATCATCTGCGGTAAGCTCGATGTCGTCCTCCGCGGCCGGATCAATCGCGCAAGGATCTTCCGGCACGGCCGTGCCGGAGAAGTCGGTTTGTATTTTCATGTCAAACGGCTCGAGGCAGCGGCCGCAGGGCATGCGGACTTCAGATCCTGCCCTGCCGCTGATCATAACCGTTTCGCCGGCAAGGGTTGCATGAATATGCACATGGATCGGCCGGATAAAACTGACGACGCCGTCACCGGCAACGGCAGCGAGAAGGGGCAATGCGGCAGCATCCTCCCGTTGGTCCAGATTCAATCCCTGCTCGGTGATGCTGCCGATGTGGATTCGAAACATATTTAGTGGTTTGGTTGTTTGAATGGAATGCGTCGGTTAACGTCCCTGGTCGTGGCCTGATGCAAGACACAGCCAGGGACGTCGTTCAGGATGATAGTCTACAACTTCTGTGCATTGGCCGCAAGATAATCGGCGACACCGTCGCTAGTGGGGTTCATGCCTTCATCACCTTTGTTCCAACCGGCCGGGCAGACTTCACCATTTTTTTCGGTAAACTGGAGGGCGTCGACCATGCGCAGCATCTCGTCAACATTGCGGCCTAAAGGCAGGTTGTTGACGACTTGATGCTGAACCATGCCATCCCGGTCAATTAAAAAAGATGCCCGCAGGGCCACACCGGCATCGGGGTGCTCGATTCCAAAGGCGCGGGTGATGTCATGCTTCACGTCAGCCACCATGGGAAACTGAACCGGCCCGATGCCACCCTCTTTTACCGGCGTGGTTCGCCATGCGAAATGGGTAAACTGGGAATCGATGGAAACACCTACCACATTTGCGCCGCGATGGGTGAAGGCGTCCATGCGCCTATTGTGGGCCAGGATTTCAGTGGGACACACGAAGGTAAAATCCAGGGGCCAGAAGAAAAGAACCGTATATTTTCCTTGCAGGTCGGAAAGTTTGAATTCTTCTACGATTTCACCGCTGGGCAATACCGCCGGCGCGGTAAAATCCGGTGCAGGTCTTCCTACGAGTACACTCATGTCGATCTCCTTATTATCTGAACCGATGCCGGTCATCGGTGGTTGTCGAAAAGGGCCACGCATCCAATTTTGGTTTCCCGGCCTTCAACACAGGCACAGCCACGCATCTGCCTTGCCGGGTTTACGATTCCATCGTGGTCAAACAATCGGCAGTTTTGATGGTATCTGTCATGTCATAGAAATACTTGACTTTAAATATCGAATGCGAAGCCCCGTCGGCCCGATCGTTCGCCACAGACATGTCCAATAATCATTCCATATGACGACATGTCAAGTCATCTGAGGCGCATGGGCCATAGCGCGGCATGATCGAGGTTGAGGCGCACGCCCCTCGCCGAGCATTTGTCGCTTGTTGCGGTGTTCGCTGCTTGATCAAAAAATGATCATGGTCGGGACGATCGACGGATGTTGACTGCTATGGGTTCGAAAAGATTCGGTTCATTCGTGGCGTTAAAGAAGGCTTCTGCGGGTTGATGCTGTCGGCGGTCTCCGGGAAACCACGGTTGTATGGGCCGGCATAAAAACATCTTGATGAACGTTCTTTTTGTCCCGTGGGGTCGGCGGGTTCAGCCAACCAGGGCGTGTCGGGACCGAATCAGCCAGGAGGGGCGGGGGCGGCTGTCGGGTTTTCTTTGAAAAAGATCAACTGCCACCTGTCCTGGTGGGGGTCGTGTCGGATGATATAGAGGCTGCCGTCATCACCGACAAGTTTGAAATACCGGTGGTCCGGCGCCAACCAGCGATCCTGGATCGCAACGACGCCGACGTGGCGTGCTCCCATCGTCAGGCGCCGCGGCGTCTCTTCGCTCCGGTAGCCGGCATAGCAATCGACCCGGATATCCATCTATCTGCCGGGCACGATAATTCGGGAATCGCTGCGCTGCTTATTCTGCTCCTGCTCCTGCATTTTTCTGATCTGCTCTACCATGCGGGCCATTTCCCGCTCCATGGCTTCGGGAAATACCTGGATGGCTTCGGCCAGGTTGTTGGCCATCAATTTGGCCTGCAGGGGGAGCGGGCCCTGTGGGGTGAGGATTTGCGTGTGGCCGAAAAAGACGGGGGAACGACTGGCGTCGTCCTTGCCGTCCGCCGTAACGGGCACCATCCGTCGTATGGATGCCACCTTTAGATCGGTGATGGCGTCCTCTCGATATAGACTGGTAGTATCTACTTTAAAATCAATTTGTTCTTGCCCTGTCATTAAGATTCTCCATTCGTTTTGGGTGATGGTGTCTCGTAAAATACGCGAGGATTCAAGATAGCTGATTTTGTTAAAGGTGTCACGGAGTTTGTAAAAAGAGCCTGCCATCAGGTTGACCTACCTATACTGTTGAAGTTTGCTGCCGCCCGTCATATAGTTGAAGACACATGCAAACCGAAACAAACGCCTCGCCCTCCAAGGGGCAATTTTTCAAACTCCGCATGACCGCCATCGGCATCTCCCTGTCTGTCTCCGTGGTGCTGATGGCCGTCAAATTCTATACTTTTCACCTGACCCGCTCCTCGGCGGTGCTATCCGATGCGCTGGAGTCCATCATCAATGTCGTGGCAGCCGCGTTTGCCGTGGTGAGCATCTGGATGGCCGCACAACCTCCTGATTCCGAACATCCTTACGGACACGGCAAAATCGAATACTTCTCCGCCGGGTTCGAAGGGGCCCTGATAATCTTCGCCGCCGTCGGGATTTTCAAGACCGGCATCTCGCACCTGCTGATGCCCAGACCCCTTGCCAATCTGCAGGCGGGCCTGGCCATCCTGGTCGCTGCCTCAGCCATCAACCTGTTGCTTGGGATCGGACTGGTAAGGCTTGGGAAAAAAACAGAATCCATGACCCTGATTGCGGACGGCAAACATGTGCTCACCGATGTCTACACCTCCGCCGGCGTGGTTGCCGGATTGCTCCTTGTCCATTTGACCGGCTGGCTCTGGCTGGATGGCGGCATTGCCTGTCTGGTGGGTGTCAATATCCTGCTGACCGGCACACGTTTGGTGCGACAGAGCTTTTCGGCGCTGATGGACGCCTCCGATCCCCGGCTACTCGACGAGATATCCCGGCTGCTTGAAGAACACCGCCAGGGAGTCTGGATCGATATCCATCAACTGCGGGCATGGCGGTCCGGAAGTTTTGTCCATATCGATCTGCACCTCGTTCTGCCCAGGGACTATCTGCTCGATGATGCCCACGCCCAGGCCAAATCACTGGAAAAGCTGCTTATCGGGCATTTCGAGGGCAATGCAGGCGTTCTGGTGCACATGGACCCGTGCGGAACGGTTTCCTCAGATGGCAAGGCCATGGCCTGCTGGGAAAACTGTTCCGAGCGGTCAGCGGCAGAGAAAGAGGGGAGTGACGGTCATGATCATTTTGTCAAGCTCGGAGGCAGCAAGTGATTTCTGCCAACGTCCGTTGGCGGGCTGTTGTCCATCTGGCCGCGTACCACATTGACCCGAGCGACTCGCCCCAATCTCCGGTCTGACTCCGGTTTCATTGGATCATGGTCGGCTCGAGTCCATCGGAACACCGGCCTGGAATGGCCAATCGTTGAGCTGGCAAAAACTGGTGTCAAAAAAAATAACCACAGCGGAGCGGGTCACTTCGCCGGCATGGCTGCAATGGGTTTCAAGGGCAGGGAAAAATAAAAAGTGGCACCTTTTCCCGGTGTGCTCTTTACCTTCAGCTCACCCTGGTGGTGCCGGATGATCTGGCGGGTGATGGAGAGCCCCAGGCCGGTTCCCGGCGGGCGTCCGCGGGTCGGATCCATCACCTGCTGAAACTTGTCGAAAATCTGTTTCTGGTCGGTTTCACTGATGCCGATGCCGTTGTCCTTGACCGAAACCGTCAGCCGGTCGGCGGCATATTCCAGTCGGATGTCGATCTGCCCCCGGTCCGGATCACAGAACTTTACGGCATTGGAGATCAGATTCACCATGGCTTGGATCAACTGGTCACGATCGCCATCGATGAGTCGTGATGATTCTGGCAGATTCACCTGCATGCGTATTCGCTTGTCTGCCACCAGTTGGCCGGTGGCGCTGACTGCATCTTGCACCACGTCCTTGAGATCCAGCGAGGTTATCGCCCAACGCATGCGGCCCGATTCCAACTTCTGGAAATCGAGGACCTGGGTGATGAGTCGGGTCAGCCGCTGCGTTTCACGGATGATAATGCTGGAAAATTCCCGTTGACGGTCCGGGGTCGTGTCCGGGTAGTCGTGGAGAATCTCGGCAAGAGAACGGATGGCCGTCAGCGGGGTCCGAAGCTCGTGGGAAACTGTTGAAATAAATTCGTCTTTCAGCCGATCCAACTCTTGAAGACGCTGGTTGGCCGCCCGCAGTTCAGCCGATGCCCGTTCCAGTTCGCGGCTGTAGATGATCGCCTGACGGGTTTCATTCAGGATATCCATCACTTCTTCGATGCCAAGCGGCTCCTCCTTGACCACGGAAGCGACCATTACCCTTGCGGATGCCGAGCCGATGGCCCCGGCAAGCAGTTTTTCGATGTGATTGATCAGTCCGGGATCCCGGGTGAGGGACTGGTCCCAATTGATGCCGTAGTTCATGGCGTAGTTGTCCAGCGCCGCTTCGGTTCGCTCCCTCCCTAAAAAGCGCTCCAGCATGGAGACGAGGTCGGGAAGGTAGGCGGTCCCGCGCCAGACGGATGAGTCATGAACCCTGCCCACATAGCGATAGACATCCACGAACATGGCCGCTTGGGTGTGCTCCATGGCCGAGGGGCGGCTGAACAGGGATCCGGCCACGTAGCAGCCCACGTTGGCCAGCATGCTCCAAAACACCGCATGCGTGATGCGGTCGAATACATCCAGGCCAAACAGTTCGAACGGCTTCAGAGAATCGATGCCAAAGGGGCCGTGCTCCAAGAAGTCCTGGGGAATCAGGCCTGCGCCTGCCAGGGAAGGCAGGAACAGGGTATAACACCATACCAGAAAACCGGCCACCAGGCCCAACAAAGCACCGGTTCGGGTGCCGCCTTTCCAGAAAATACCGATCAGCAGGGCCGGGGCAAATTGAGCTACCGCGGTAAAGGAGGTTAGACCAATCGACACCAGGGTGTAATATTCCCCGGCATAGTGAAAATAGGCGTAACCCATGAGCAGCACCAAGATGATTCCCAGCCGTCGAATGGATAACAGGATGCTGCTCAAGTCCTCGCGCTGGGCCAGCTTCAGAGATGGCATGTGAAGCAGCAGCGGCATTACCAGATCGTTGCAAATCATGGTGGACAGGGCCACGGTCTCCACGATGACCATGCCGGTCGCCGCCGACATGCCTCCGATAAACACCAGCAGGGTCAGAAATACCTGCTTGTTGGCCATAGGAAGCGTCAAGACGAACATGTCCGCGTCAAGACCGCTGGAGCCGAAAGAGAGCATGCCGGCAAAGGCCACCGGCAGGACGAAGATGTTGATGGCCAACAGGTAAAGGGGGAAAAGCCAGATGGCCTTGTTCAAATGGTCTTCGTTGACATTTTCTACGACCATGACCTGGAACTGACGGGGAAGAAAGACGATGGCCATCATCGACAGGAAAATGTGGGCGAACCAACTGGAGAATGCACCGGCATCCTTGGGCAGGGTCATTAAAAGACGAAGCTCGGGAGATACCAGGGCTTTTTGGCTCAGTTCGTCGAAACCGTTGTAAATGAAAAAGGTGATAAATGTTCCCACCGCCAGAAAGGCCACCAGTTTTACGATGGATTCAAAGGCAATCGCCGCCACTAGGCCTTCGTGGCGTTCGGTGGCCTCGAGGTTCCTGGTGCCGAAAAGCGTGGCGAAAACCGCCAGGAACAGGGCCACATAAAAGGTGGTGTCGCTCCACACCCCGATGCCGCCTGGAGATGACAACGGCTTTAGCGACGGGTATTGATGGATTAGAAGGAAGCTGGAGGATATGGCCTTGAGCTGGAGCGAGATGTAGGGAATGATGCCCAGCACGGCGATGACAGTCACCACGCCCCCCAGCGTCATGCTCTTTCCGTACCGGGAGCCGATGAAGTCGGCAATGGAGGTAATCCGGTGAATCTTTGAAATGCGGACGATCTTTTTCAAAACCAGCCAGCCGAGCGTGACCATCAACGTGGGTCCCAGATAAATGGTCAGAAAGGCCGGGCCGGCGGAGGCGGCTCGCCCGACACTGCCGTAAAAGGTCCATGCGGTGCAGTATACGGCGAGGGAGAGCGCATAAATATAGGGGTTGCTGATGATGCTCCGGCCGATGTCGGCGCGCTTGTCGCCATAATAAGCGATGGCGAACAAGACACCGATGTAGCACAGGGATACGAAGATGACGGTTTCCGTCGCCAGCATGGAAACTCCCGCTATTCGCTGTGATCCGTAAAGGGTGTGTCCGGCTTGGAACGGCTGATCATCAGTATCAGGAATATGATCAGCGACCAGGCGGTGAACAGGTAAAGGTATAGGACAGGAATGCCAAAAGCCAGCATCGGTCGGTTGAACAGATGGAGCAAAGGATAGTTGAACAGCAACAAGCCCAGCAAGAAAAGCCCCACCAGTCGTCTGCCGTTGATCTTGTCGCGGGTCATGGGTCAGCCCCTTTCAACCGGCAACGCCGATTGCGTTGCGCCGCTTTTACGTTTTTTTATCGAGATCGGGAAGGCGGGTTTATCCTACCACTGGCAATATGGAATGTCCAGCCGGTGAGCGATGGAGAAAAGGCGCTGTGCATATGGATGTAATCGTTTTAGGAAATAGGGCGCCATCCGTTTTTCAGTTTTCTGCCATCCAGGATCGAGTCCCTGATCCACGTCCGCGTTCATCTATCCTCCAGGATCAGACCGGCTGGCAACGCTTCGCCGAAAACCGCATTTTGTTCCTTCTGCCGCCGAGAAGCGTGCTGGGTGATGCGCACCAGCGGTTCGGGAAAATCGCCGGCTGAAGTGATCCAGTGGATAATCCTGTCGCGGGTCTCCGGCTGAATATCGCGCAACGGGTCGCCTGTTTTTCGGCACAACTGGGAAAGCATCTCCACGACGGGTTTGGGGTTTTTCCAGTTTAGCGGGAGAATGGCAGCGACCCAGTCGGCGACTTCGGTCGGCGGGATCACCCGGTCAATGGAACCGTAGAGCAGGTCGCGGGCGCCGATCCGGGACAGTGCCCACAACAGCTGAGGTTGGGGTTTTCTTGCTTTGAACTGGGCGACAAGCTGGCGTCCAAGGATGATCTTGTCCTTGACATGCAGGCGCTCCATGTTGGCCGTGGCCATCCACATTTCCATGAATTCCTGGCGGGGAATTCGCGAACCCTTCTTCACGACCAGGGACGGAGAGATGTCTTGGAAAAACTGACGCTGCTGGCCCGGATTGAGACCGGCGGCCACCCGTCGCCACATGATCCACCATTCGGCGCGCACTTGCGGGGCGTTGGCGTGGATCGGTCCTTTTTTATATACTTTCCAAAGCTTTTTGACGCGATGGGGATCAAAACCTTCTCCCATTCCCGGCCTGAGGCAATACCCCAGCAGGTTCATCCAGCGGCTTTCGTATTCGGCAGACGCCTTTCTATCGGCGGCGCTATCGAGCAGGGTGTCGGCCAGATCCCGCAGCAGGCTCAAGGGCCACTTGTCCCGGGGGCAGCCAAGGGCGTCGGCGATCTCAGACATCAAGCGAGGCAGTCGAGATTTATCGCGGCCGGCAGCAAACGCCGATAGAACGACCTGTTGCGCCAGTTCTACCCGGGATGCTTCGAAAATTTCCCTTTCGGCCACCTCCTCGGATGTGACGGTTCCCCTGAGCTGAAAACGAAGCTGCCATCGGTGAGGCGAGGTCAAGGACTGGCACCAGATCTCAAGGGAGCCAACCTCGGTATAGCTCGCTTCCAGTCTGACGGGAATCTCGGATTGAATGCCTTTGTCGCCAAATTGAATGACGGTATTCAACGACGGCAGAGCGGTCAGGGTGTCGTCGACGTCCACCCGGTCTCCGCAATGGTCGCCGGATCGAAAACTGGAGCTGAACAGATCAAATGCTACCGGTTGGTTGGCCAGCACCTTGAACACATGGTCGGGGAGGGCGATGGCGCTGCCCTCTTCGAGTCCACGTTCCACCAGGCACACCGCCTGAGTTGCACCGGCACTGTCGTTCGGACCACCGGTAGCCACGCCCACATAATAACTGCGAGGACTTCCGCTGCCGACCCGCACACCGATGCCTGCCTTGACCATCCCGTAGTAGGCCGCACCCAGGGAGACAGCGAGGTCCATCTCCCGGTTGTCAAGACACACGGGGCCGGCGTCGCGGGAAAACCGATTGCGCACAGCCTCCTGGATGCGTTCCTGGAGCACCCGCGCCTTCAGCGACCCGCCATTGAAAAGGATCAGGTCGGGGCAGGGATCAACGGTTCCGATGGCGGCTTTTACATCCGCCTGATGGCGGTCCAGAAAACGAACCAGGTGGCCGGTGATGGCGGTGTCCGCTTCATAGGGCAGCCCCCAAGATGCGTTTCCTTCAAGTGAATCCGTATGGCTGCAGGACCCGGAAAGCGGAAAGAACTGTTCCAGAACGATCGCTTCGATCTCCCGGCGGTTGATCTGGCCGGTCAGGGTGCCGGCAATCAGGCTTGATCCCCCACCCATCAGGGTAACCCGGCCGCTGTCAGCAATACCGTCCAGAATATTTTCCTTGATCCGGCGGCACTGGTGGCAGAGGGTTTTCCAGGCATCCCTATCCATGGTGGACGGTGATTTTCCCAGACGGCGGGCCATGCTGCGGGCGATGGCAAAATCCATGTTGTCACCTCCCAGAATCAGATGATCACCGACTGCAATTCGTTCGAATCGCGGACTGCCGTCTGCCATGCGCAGGGAGATGAGGGTAAAGTCCGTGGTGCCACCACCCACGTCGCAAACCAGGATGAGTTGATTGGTGGACACATGTCCGGGCCAATCTTTTTCGTGACGCATCAACCAGTTATAGAAGGCGGCCAATGGTTCTTCCAGCAGAATGACATCCGGAAGGCCTGCCATGCGGGCGGCTTCAAGGGTCATGTCCCTGGCCACCTCGTCGAAAGAGGCGGGTATGGTGACGACCACCACCTGGTTTTCCAGATAACCGTCCTCATCATCCCCCATGGCCACGTTCCACGCTTTGCGGATATGTTTGAGATAGGCGGCCGAAGCCTGGATCGGCGAGACCTTGAACACCTCGTCACCGGCGCCCCATGGCAGTATCCGGGCTTGAGTATCGACGCTTTTGTTGCACAGCCAGCTTTTGGCTGAAGAGACCAGCCGCGCCGGTACCTTGCCGCCATGGTCGCGGGCAAATACGCCCACGAAATTCCGGTCATCCCGGCTGCGCTGATCGATGGTCCATGGGGCAGTCATATCCTGGTCGGCGATGTCGTATTCACCGGGAATGTATAAGAATGAAGGCAGAACGGAATGGGGGGCGAATTCACCCGGGCCGGTCAACTGGTGGACCCGGAATGTTTGGATGACGGGCCTGTCGGTATCGCCATTGCCCAGTTCCGCATAGGCGACCGAATTGTTGGTGGTGCCCAGATCGATGCCGATGACAAAACGACTTTCCGAAGTCAAAAAGATCCCCCTTGAAGTATGGTCATGGTGCCGGAGGTCATAGAGGCCCAGCCGACGTGGTCATCGTTGACCGCCACGCGATGAAGGTAATTTTTTCGGAATTGGCTTGAAAGCGGCTACTGGATCTCGACCTCTGCAGGAGCGATGAGTTTCGGGTTTTCCGCCTCCGACAGTTTCGGCAGTGAAATAGAGCGCAACTGCCAGCCCCGGTGGCGTAAAATACCCGAAAAAGGCGGCTGCCCAACCACGTTTCCCACCAGCTTGACCGCATGCCGATCGAATCCGGCAGCGATTTCGACGGTCTCCCCTTCGGCACGCTTCATGACCGGTTCCGGTGAAAGATAGCGCTCAACGGTTTTCTTGCAGTTTTCATGGATGCTGCGCACCGCAGCCCCGATCTGGCTGTCTTCATGAAGGGAGAGATCCTCTTGAAGAAAATCCATCAAGCGCCCCTCACGCTGGAGCACGGAAAAAAGGTGCACGAAAAGCCGCTGTTCATGTTTGTGACGTTGCTTTCGATCCGCATCGGATTCCTGGGTGTTCGTGGATGCCGGCTTTTGGGTCTGTGGCAAGTCGGAGTGGCGTTCGGTTAATTTAACCAGGATCTCTTTTTGAAACAGCCATTGCAGAATGCCGAATAGGATCAGGAAAACATACAACCACACATACTCCATCACGTTCAATGGTGTGCCCACGTCCCGGGAGCGCCAGTAGAAACAGGCGATGATGCCAAACAGAAGCGTTGAGAAAAAAATTGATTGGAAGAAGGAACGCAAAGCAAAGGACTTCAACATTTTAACCTGTTTCATGGGTCGGCTGCCTGTCAGGTTGCTGATTATTGGGAAATGTTTTGGCCGCGCAAGTAATCACCGGCGGCCCTTTCAAGACAATCGTGTACCGGGTTTTGCCTTGTGGAGGTTAATCAGTTATGCTAATCATAAAGGCATAAAGATCAAGTGACGCATTCCGGTTTGAACGGGCCCTAAAAAAAGGCGCTGCCGGCAAATGACGGACCGAATCATATCGCTGACAACCATGGCAAACAAATACAGACATCGCTTTGACTTTGATATCGGCTACCTGGTGAAAAGCCCGTGCCGGGAGTGTATTGAACGCTACCTTTTTCCCGATTGCATGGACAGCTGCATTTCCCTTGACAAGATCCGCACGGTGCTTGCCAACAGTGTCAACTGTTCACGGTCTTATTCGTCTGTGGAGTCCCACGCCATCTTTCAGGAGCCCAGAGACGACAATTAAAAGGGCTTCCTTCGCCTTTGCCGCCTCACCCGTTCACCTTCGACGAAACCATTCCCTGTCGGTTGAAAATCTTTTTGTCGGCTTTCGAGCGTCTGACCTGCGGTTATTGAGCGGTAAATCGATAAAGCACGGCCCCCCAGGTGACACCAGCGCCCAGTCCCAGGAACATGACCGTGCTGCCGGTGCCGACAATGCCTTTTTCGATGGCCTCATCCAGTGCCAATGGAATGCTGGCGGCCGTAGTGTTGCCATAACGCTGAATGTTGTTATAGACCTTGGACTCCGGGAGATCCAAGGCCTTGGCGAATGCCTGATTGATCCGCAGATTGGCCTGATGGGGGATGAACAGATCGACCGCTGCCAGAGGGATGTCCGCTTTCTCAAGGGCCTCTCCAACCACCTCGGGAAGCCGTCGAACGGCGGTCTTGAAAATATTCCTGCCATCCATGGTTGGAAAATGCTTTCCCTCCTTGATCATCTTTTCATCGAGCCGTGGATTTTCACGTGACGCAGGCGCGAAGGTCATCAGGCTTTCGGCCAGAGAGCCGTCTGCATGCAGACACGAGGAAAGCACCCCCTCCTGGATGCCCGTCTCCACGCCCTCCAGACAGACTGCCGCGGCGCCGTCTCCGAATATAACGGCTACATCGCGACCCCTGGTTGAAATATCGAGCCCGGTACTGTGCACTTCGGCGCCCACCACAAGCACCCGCTCGGCCAGGTTGCTGCGAATGTAGGCGTCGGCAGTGGCCACCCCGTACAGAAAGCCGGTACACTGTTGGCGGATGTCCAGTGCCGGAGTGGACGTGAGGCCAAGCTTATGGGCCAGCAGGCAGCCGGAACCGGGAAAAAAAAGATCCGGACTCAGCGTGGCGAAAATAATCAGATCGATCTCTTCAGGCTTCCATCCGGCGCGATCCATGGCGATTGTTGACGCTTCCAGGCCCAGGTCGGAGGCACCGACGCCCCCCGTTTCGGGGACCCAGTAACGCTGTTCAATGCCAGTGCGCTGGGTAATCCATTCATTGGATGTATCCATCCGCTGCGCTAAGTCGTCATTGGTGACGAGACGGGCGGGCACATGCCGACCGGTTCCTTTGATGATGGTTTTTTTCATGCTTTCTCACTCCTTAGATTCAATCCAACCCATTTGTACATCGGTCTTTACTCGCAATGCACATGCGGCTGAAATATAACCCCGGTTAGAATAATGATCAAGAAATTTATCTGGTTATATCGCTGTGAGCTGCTTTTACATCGTATTGGATAGGGTAGAGGCAACCGGTACATGAAATGCGGGAATGTCGGGAAATGGGTTGAGAGGTTGTTTGTGAATGAACAGAAAACAGATAAAATCCTTAAGTTTGTTGCGCATTCGACGATATCTACGTTGAGACCGAAGAACCACGTCGCATCCGGGGGAAATCCATAAAAAACCAAGTGGTCAGACGACTGCCGGGTTTGATCAATCACACACCGATAACGCGTGCTGGTACATGATGGAAAAGAAAAAAGAACTGTCACAAAAAAAAGACCAATCAACAACGACGGGTAACCATGTGACGGATGTCGATAGTCAGGATAGTAGCAGCCACGACGGTTCAGCTGACCTGAATGAAGACGAACTGGCTGCATTCAATGCAATCATGGGTGATATTGACCGTCAGGAAGAAAAACAATTGGATGGCACGCCCCAAGATACCGGGACTGAAGCTAATGACCCACAGGATTCGTCCGAAAAAATACCGGCAGCGCTTGATCGAGCGATCGAAACCATCAGCAGCGAAAAACCAACCGACGTTGAGTTGCCTGATTCCATCGATGTAGAGGCGAGGGCTACTGAAGAGAGTGATGAGGAAAGCCTGGACGAGGACCAGCAAAGGGCTTTTGAACGTATCATGGCCCAGATTGAGAGCGGTGAGTTGGCTGATACCGGTTCAGTAAAAGAGGCGGACGAAGACCCCGAATCGGAAGCGCCCGAAGATTTTGCCGCCCAGCTGGAAAAGGTGGCAACAGCGGCCGATGCGGACGCTGATAAACGACCGGCAGGCGCGCAAGGCGATGAGCCAATCGATGACGATGGGCTGGACCCGGATCAGCAACAGGCCCTCGAAAGCATCATGGCTCAGATTCAAGGCGGTGGCGAAGCGGATGACATCATCGGTTCGGAAAAGGAAACGGACGAAGCACCTGAATCGGTAGACGCGGATAATTCTTCTGCCGAGTTGGAAAAAGTGATTCAGGAATCAGTCGCTGCCGAAGACAATGAAGGTACAGACACTGACGACGGGCTCAACGTCGACCAGCAGCGCGCCTTTGAGAGCATCATGGCCCAGATTGAAGGCGGAGACAAGAATCCAGCGGAGCCTGTATCTGACAAAGCGATGTCAGCAGATACCTATTCAAGCCAATCACCCGAGGATCAAGCGCAACAGCCAGCCGAGCCGACCAATGAAAAAAGCGATGATGGGTCGCCCAATAGCCCTCATGATATCGAAGAAATTTTGACGGAGATCGCTGCAAGCGACGATGAGTCCCATCCGCCGGAAGCCGATTCGAATCAAGCAGGCTTTCAAAAAACCGCAGTCGATGCTTCAGAAAAGAGGCGGGTCGATGAAGATGCTGCGTTCGATGACAAAGCAGACAGCGACTTAGCGCACGCAGACCATCACCATACCGCAGCAACGGCCGGGTGGAACGGAGCAACTGGCCAACCGGATGAAAGCCTCCGCGCAAAGGGCTCTTCGGAGGACCCGCCATCTGAAAAAAAACCAACACCCGTCCGTTTGGTTGACCCCCAGAGACCGGAACCCCTGCGCGAAGCGTCGAAAACTGCGGTCGGCAGGCAAAAGAAAGTCCTCCTGGCATCGGTTGTTGCCTTTCTTTTTCTGGCTCTGGCTGGTTATTTTTACGGGGTTCCCCGAAACCTGCGCTCATCGATGCCCGTTGCACCGGATGCGGGCAACCGTATCCCGGAGACCGCTGACGACGTTCAGCCGGCCGTTCAGATGCAGAAGGCGCAGGCGGTCGTCGACGACCCATCCGACCGATCACGTCTGAAAACGGCCTCCGAAAATCTGGACCGGCTGCGAAACCAACTTATTGACAAGCAGGCGGAGATCGGTGAACTGCGCGCCTATTACCAGGCCGGAATCGATGCGGAAATCCAAGCAATCGCCGATAGGGTCGGGACCACAGGTAAGGGCACGATCTCATTTAAATCGGCGACAGCGGATCCGAGCATCAGTCTGGGGCTTTCGGCGATTCAACGGCGAGACACCTATATCAAGAAACTGGAAACCCCGGTCAGTATCCTCGCAGGGAGCAGTGAAGAGCTATTGTTTTTCTCACGCAAAGCGGCATTGCTGGCCCTGATGGTCGCCAAGACCAGCGATATTGACATCGACGGTTTCATCCAGCAGGCGGATGAAGTCAGAAACAGGCATGGCAGTGAACTGGCCCGGTTGAACATCGACGCTGTTCCGGCATCACCGCGGACGTTGGAGTCCATCTGGCTGGACGTGAAAAAGCACCTGCCAACAACAGCGAAAAAGACCGACAACAATAGCGATAGCCAGGGCAGCGATACGGACAACACAACCATATGGAAAGATATCTGTGATGGTGATTTTTCCCAGAAACACAGGTTGACCGCACTGTCGCCCGAGGCCGCACGCTGTCTGACCACATGGAAAGGCAAAGATCTGTTCCTCAACGCGTTGACCGACCTGTCACCGGAAGCAGCCCGTCATCTTTCTGAATGGCAAGGGGATTGGCTGGGTTTGAACGGTCTAACGGATCTGTCTCCGGAGGCCGCCGTTCACCTGTCCCGCTGGAAAGGCAAAGGACTCTCCCTGAACAGCCTTTCGCGTCTTTCACCCCGGGTGGTGGCCATCCTTTCAGACTGGCAGGGAGATCAGATCGAACTGATCAATGTGAAACACATGGCTCACTGGGAAAATCCCAAGACCCGGTTGTTCCTTTCCGAGGATCTCAAACGCAAACTCAACGCCACAGGAAAATAGACCGTGAAACCATCCATGATCATGTATCGATCGATTATGTCTGTCATCGTTCTGGTCTCGCTGGTATTGCCTTCGACCGTAGCGGCCAGTAACAAAGCGCATCTGCTGCGTCAGACCATGGCGGACATCGCTTTGCTCAACAGCCAGATGGCCCAGAGAAAGTCGGACGCTGACGGAATCCGGGACGCGCTGTCGGCGCAATTGGAAACCATCGAAGCAGAGGTGCGGCGTGAGTGGCAGGAAAAAGGAATCAATACCGAAGCAGACGCCTTGAATAATCCGAGGATCCGGTACGATTTGATGCTGATGGCCGAAATTCAGGCATACGTCTACCGGTACACGCAAAAGATCGGCTACTACCGGGTGGCCTGCGACCGGCTCAGTTATCTGTATCAGCAGGCTGACGATGACCTAAAAATCGTCAGCACCCTTTCCGATATGAAAATCGACGCACTCATTTCCCAGGCCGAAAAGATCCTGGACGATTACCTTTCCGAAGCCCAGACCATCGTCATCCAGCCCGATCAACTGATCATCCAGGCGCCGGAAAAAATATGGGAAGCCCTCAGATCGCGTAAATAATCGACCACGCCTGATCCGGGTCAACCCACGGACGGCATCAAGGCCCAGCGGATGACCGGGTTTTTGACTTCAGGCACGCGATCAAGGCAAAGAATGCCGCTGTTCTGCAGCTTGAATACGGTCCGGTCCGGGTCGCCGCAAACCAGCAGACCGACCAACCGCTCCAGAAAGGGCAGGTGGCCGACCAGCATGACGTTCTTGTCCAGTGCGAGGCTGGCTGCGAAGGCGGGAACGTCATCCAATGGATTCATGCCGCTGCGAGACGCCAGGCCATCTGCAGGTGACAGCTGCGAGGCCAGGACCTCGGCGGTTTCCCTGGCCCTTTTTTTCCCGCTGTGAACGATTCGTGAAACCTTCACGCGGTAGCCTCTGGCCACACCGGCGATTCGTTCGGTTTCCATTTTACCTTCGGCTGACAGCCCCTTTTCCGGATCCTCGGTTTTGGGAAGGCTTTTTCCGTGTTGAACCAGATATAACGCCATGGTGACACCTCGATCGTTTCGTATTCTATTCTTAATATCCGTGTGTTTGGGTCAGAACTTGTTTAGACCATCAGATTCATCAATTTATCGTGAAGCACCTCGTAGGAATAGAATTTTTCGGCAAGCGCATAGTTGGTTTCCACCATCCTTTGGCGAAGCTCTTCGTCTTCGAGCAATGCGCGGGTTTGATCAACCGCTTCATCGGTCACATATCCGTCTATTTCAACGGCTGCGAATCCCTTGGGTTTGATGTCGAAGGTATAGATCGAGTAACGGTTGACAAGAATCGGCTTGCGAAAATAGACTGCTTCTAAAAAGGCGTTGCCGAAGCCCTCGATCGTGGAGGGATAGGTGATAAAATCGGCATGGTGGTAGATGTCGTTCAGCGTGTAGATCTTACGACCGTCGGCGGTCATGCCCCGACTGTCATTGATGATGTCCGAGACGAAAAGCGTGTTTACCTGCATGCGGCGGGAATAGTCGATGATGCGCTGTTCGTAATCGTGTCCTTCGTCTCCGGAGGCGTGTGAGATAACCAGTCGGGCGTTCATCCCCAGCCGGCTGACCAACTCGATAGCATTTTCGATACCCTTTCGTTTAACCACCCGGGTAGGCTGAAGGATCAAGCGCTCGTCCTCAGCCAGACCCAAGGCCTGTCGGACATCACTGGCATAGTCGTCCGGCGGCAGGGGCGGATTCTTGAAATCCATGACGTTGGGGATAATGGTGCCTGAAATACCGGTTCGAAGGGAAAGTTGATTGTCGGCCGAGGAACTGATCACCACATGACGGATGGGCGGCAGGTGGGGAGGGAAGGCCATGTTGAGATAATCCCAGACTGAATTGGCCTTGAACTGTTGCCGCTCCCAGAAAAAATCGTGGTGATGGGCGATGGTCGGCAGGCCCGTCTCCGCGATGACTTCGGTTATGGCCAGCCCCAAGGGGATGTTCAGGGGGATGGTCAGCGAATTTTCGGGCACCAGCAGATCGATATTGAACCTGGCGATGAAAGCGTAAAGGCTGTCTTTCAGCTGTTCCTTGACCTGATAAATCTGGGTGGTCAATTGCCGGTCTCGAACACCGTTGGCAGTGGCGCCGAAGGCGGTGTTGAAGATCGCTCGGATTTCCGGTTCCATGAAGTGGGCCTTGGGAACCAGGAAGGACCGCGCCGGGTCTCGATCCAGTTCACCGGCGATATAGAAACAATGAAACCCCTCTTTTTCAAACACCCGAGCCCATTTTTCTGTCTCCAGGGAGACACCGTCGGTTCCGGCGAACCGGGTGGATATGAATCCGATGTTATGAACCTTGTCAAATGGGATATACATCGCCATACCTGTACGTATAGGTGGGGAAAAGGACGATCAGGGGCAAAGGATCCGGTCACGCGTAACGGTTAAAAGTTAAAAGAACATCATTAAACCGAAGATGTCAACGGCTTAATCCCGCAGGTTGTCGAGAAAGATCGTTATCTTGGACACTCCAATGGAATCGATTCTAAAACGAATTTACGGGAGAGAGAAGGGCGCTGTCGCACTGGAACGATTATCGGCCGTGCTGAATGATTTTTCACCCGAGTTTACAGCCGACGGCATGACGGGTTTCAGCGAGAAAGACGTCATGCTCATTACCTACGGCGATTCCCTGCAAAATAAAGGTGAACTGCCGCTTCAAACCCTGCATCGCTTTGCCGGCAGGTATTTCAAGGATGTGTTCTCCGGCATCCATATCCTGCCTTTTTTTCCCTATTCGTCCGACGACGGATTCAGTGTCATGGACTTTCAGAAGGTCAGATCCGACCTGGGCGGTTGGAAAGATATACAGGCAATCGGCCGCGATTTCAATCTGATGGTGGATCTCGTGGCCAATCACGTGTCTGCAAAAAGCCGGTGGTTCCAATCCTATCTGAATGCGGAGAGCGGATTCAGAAAGCTTGCCATCGAGGTCGATCCAGCAACGGACTTGTCGCTCGTGACCCGGCCCCGGACGCTGCCTCTGCTGACCGCTTACACGAAACGTTCGGGTCGCCGAGTGCATGTCTGGACGACATTCAGCGCCGATCAGATCGACCTCAATTACCAGAGCCTGGGCGTGCTGGAGAACATGGTGCGGACCCTGCTCTTCTACGTTGCCAGAAGCGCCCGCATCATCCGGTTGGACGCCATCGCCTACTTGTGGAAACAGGTTGGCACACCTTGCATCCATCTGCCGCAGACCCACGACATGGTCCGGCTGTTTCGCAGGATTCTGGATCTGACGGCACCCGGGGTGACGATTGTCACCGAGACCAACGTGCCCCACGCTGAAAATATCAGCTATTTCGGCAATGGCGCCGACGAGGCCCAGATGGTCTATAATTTTTCCTTGCCGCCGTTGCTGCTCTATTCACTATCCACCGGCAACGCCCGCATTTTCTCCGATTGGGCCCGGGACCTGGCAACGCCCTCGGAACGAACGATGTTTTTCAATTTCACCGCATCCCATGACGGCATCGGCGTGCGACCCCTGGAAGGGATATTGCCATCTACCCAGATCGCATGGTTGGCCGAACGTGTCCGCCTCAACGGCGGTCAGGTTTCCGAAAGGTGCAATCCGGATGGGTCGAAGAGCCCCTATGAGTTGAATATTACCTATCTGGACGCGCTGAAAGACCCCTCTGCGCCAGATGACCCGCTGCACATTCCCAGATTTCTGGCATCCCAGGCGGTGACCATGGCCCTTGCCGGCGTCCCGGCCGTATACATTCACAGCATACTGGGATCCCAGAACTGGACGGAGGGTGTGCGCTTGACAGGGCGGGCCCGGACGATCAACCGGGCGAAATTGTCGGTTGAAACGGTTCACGCGGAACTGGCCGACTCCGACAGCGTTCGGGCACGTATTTTTTATCCCTGCCTTGAGATGATCGGCATCCGCGCCGGTCAGCCGGCCTTCCATCCCGCCGCGCGCATGCAGGTCCTCACTTTAGACCATCGGGTATTCGCCGTAAAACGCGTTTGTCCGCAACAGACCCTTTTTGCCGTGACCAACTTTTCGGCTGCCGCCCTGACTGTGAAACTTGAGATCGAAAACACGTCGCCCCCCCTGATTGATCTCCTCGGTGGCGGGCGGTTTAACAATGGGGCGGTTGCTCTCAACGCCTACCAAACCGTGTGGTTGACTCACCGGCCATTTAACCGTTGACCCCATAAATGGTGGCCATCAGATTCTCCAACCGGCGCCGCAGGGTGGCATAGCCATAGTGACGGGCGGCCACCGCGTAATTGTGAACGGTCATCTGCTTTCGCAGCTCCGGGTTTTCGATCACGTCCCTGACTTTGTGGACGTTCTTTCTGGTCAGAAAACCATCCATGACGATCAGATCGAAGCCCTTGGGTTCAATATCCCTCACGAAGATGGCATAGCGGTTGATCAGAAGGGGTTTATGGTAATAAACCGCCTCCAGAAAGGCGTTGCCAAACCCTTCGTAAAGGCTGGGGTAGGTGATGAAATCGGCATGCGCGTAAAGTTCCCAGAGTGACGGGCGGTCTGGTCGGTCGGCCGTGCGGGTGCTGATCAAGCGAAGGTCCACCCCGCGCTCGCGGGCGTGGTCCGCGAGCCATTCGGCGTATTCATAGCCCTCGTCGCCGGCTTCGTGGGAGATCAGGAGCTTGAAACGCGAATCTCGAAGTTGGTGGACCAGATCGATGGCGTGTTCGATCCCTTTGCGCTGAACGATACGCGTCGGCTGAAGAATCAGGTAATCTTCAGGGGTCAGGCCGATCCGCTGTCTGAATGCATGGGTATCCATTTGGTCGGTTGCTGGCGGATTTTCAAAATCGAGTACATTGGGAATGATGGTCGAAGCGATGCCCGTGCGCAGGGCGAGTTCCTCCTGGGCTGCTGAATTGATGACCACGTGTTCGATATTCGGCAGGTTGGGCGGAAATGCCATGCGCAGGAAATCCCCCACGGCATTGACCGAAAAGCGGGTTCGCTCCCAGAAGAAGTCGTGGTGGTGAGCCACGGTGGGAATCTGGGTCTCGGCGATGAATTCGGTCATTGCCAGCCCCAGCGGCAGGTGCATGGGGATGGTCAACAGGTTCTGCGCCACGAGCATGTCGAGACTGAACCGTTGGCTGAACGCGTAAAGCCGCTCTTTCAGATACGCACGAAGATCGTGGATTGCCTGGGTGGTTTCAGGGCTCCGCCGGTTCCTGCCGAATATCTGCACATCGATGGCTTGATTCGTCTTGTGCAGGAAAAAGGCTTCGGGAACCTTGACGCTCCGCTCGGGGTCACGATCCAGTTCCCCGGCAAACCAGAAGCAGCGATGTCCGCTGTTCTCTAAAACTTCCGACCATTTGGCCGCTTCCAGGGACACCCCGTCGGTTCCTGCGAAGCGGGTGGATACGAAACCGATACGTTTACCCATCATGCCTCCTTTTGAGACATCCACCGGCGGTTGACAAAGCGCCCCGGTTACTCAACAATGACGATACACGCCGAAACCATTCCGATCAGCGGACCTTGATCGATGCCTTCGTTGCGGAGACGCCATGAGGATCGCCTTTGTTCACTACCATCTGAAAACGGGGGGCGTCACCACCGTCCTTAGGCGGCAGGTCGAGGCCATCCATGGCAATTGTAGCACCCTCGTCCTGACGGGGGATCGGGCGGCCGCCGAATGGTCATGTCAGGTGGCGGAAATTCCCGGACTGGGTTACGACCAACCGGGCGTTTTACCGCCGGCAGCGGATAGGGTTGCCGAGCGGGTGCTCAAGGCACTATACGAAAAGTGGCCAAGTGGATGCGACGTACTTCACGTGCATAATCCAACCTTGGCCAAGAACCGGCGATTTCTCAAAATTATTAAACGGCTGCAGCAGGCCGGGGTCAACCTTTTTTTGCAGATCCACGACTTCGCCGAAGACGGGCGGCCCGATCTTTACTATAGTGAGGAATATCCAGCGGATTGCCATTACGGCGTGATCAACGCCCGGGATGCCGGTATTCTGAAGAGGGCCGGACTGGATGACACAGGCCTGCACCACCTTCCCAATGCCGTCGAAGTCATAGCCGGCAAGACGGGCTGGTACCCGAATTCGCAGATTTTATATCCGGTTCGTGCCATCCGGCGCAAGAATCTGGGCGAGGCCATTTTGCTGTCCATGTTTTTAATGGGCGGACAGCGTTTGGCCGTCACCCAACCGCCGAACAGTCCGGCGGATGCATCAAGCTACAGGGATTGGATCGAATGGGTAAGACAACACCATCTGCCTGTTGACTTTGCGGTCGGCAAGAATGTCGACTTTTCGTTACTCGTAGGGGCTTCGGAATCGATAGTCTCCACGAGCATCTCCGAAGGGTTCGGCCTGGCCTTCCTCGAGCCCTGGACGGCCGGCAAACTGTTGTGGGGGCGAGGGCTCAGAGAAATAATAACGGATTTCGAGAAAAACGGGATCAAACTGGATTTTTTATATGACCGCCTCGATGTTCCCCTGGCCTGGATCGATGGGGCGGCCTTTTCCCGGGAATGGCACGATGCGGTGGTCAGCGCTGCCGAACGCTACGGTCACCTTCTCGAAGCCGATCAGGCAAACCGCGCTTTCGCCCGTCTGACCCGCGATGAACGCATTGATTTTGGCTTATTAAAAGAGACTTTTCAAAGGCAGGTCCTTGCACGCCTGACGACCGACCCGTCCGGCAAGCGCGAACTGGTTTCGCTGAATCCCTGGCTCTCCCATCCCGGCATTGTCGGCGATTCGTCGGCCATCATCGAGAACAATCGACGGGCGGTTCTCCAGAATTATGGCACAGGGCAATACAGCAACCGGCTTCTGACCATTTACGATCGAATCGTCCATCATCCGGTTTGCCATCGTATCGACAAGCGTGTCTTGCGTGAATCCTTTTTCGATCTCCAACGGTTTTCGCTGCTCCAATGGAGCCCGTATGGCAGGTAAAGAGAACATATGCGCGCAGCATGTTCGCCCGTTGAAACCGATTCCCACAGGCGTTGCACCGGATCTGGGGAAAATGCAGCGCTTTTCGGCCATGCTCTTCGATATCTACGGCACCCTGCTGATCAGCGGGGCAGGGGACATCGGGTTCACGCGGGAGCCGACGCAAAGCGCGGCCGACGTGCAGGACCTGCTGCAACGATACGGAATTGGCCGCACGCCGGACCATCTCGCGAGTTCCCTCACGCTGACTATCAAGCGGAGCCATGCCGACCAGCGTCGCAAGGGTATCGAGCACCCGGAGGTGGACATCGTTCAGGTATGGCGGCAGGTTCTTGGTTTGAACAACATCACTGAACTAAAAAATTTCGCCCTGGAATACGAACTGATCGTTAACCCGATCTATCCCATGCCCGGCTTAAAGGAACTTTTGGCTGCAGGCAAAAAGAGCAAGATGCCAATGGGGATCATCTCCAATGCTCAGTTTTACACCATTATCTTGCTTGAGCGGTTTCTCGGCGCGACACTCGAAGCGCAGGGGATCGATCGACGCTTATCCTTTTTTTCATGGAGAGAAGGGCATGCCAAACCGTCAACCGTTATGTTCGATCGGGCACAAACGGCCCTTCTCAGCATGGGAATTCCCGTTGCGTCAGCACTGGTGGTGGGCAACGACATGCAAAACGATATTTTACCGGCCAAAGCGGCCGGATTCAAGACCGCCCTTTTTGCCGGTGACCGGCGATCCTTGCGCCGAAGGGAATCCGTCAACCACTGCAGGGACACCTCTCCGGATTTAATTGTCACCGATCTTCGCCAGTTGATCGCCGGAGTAGACGATTCATCAATCATGAGGATATAAATGGAAGGATATCTCGACCGATTGCCGTCGTTCGTGGACCAGATCCGCAAAATCCGTGAAATCATCATCAGCAACATCGTGCTCATCGGACAGATTTCAGCACCCACCTTCTACGAGCGAAGGCGAGCGGAGGCCCTGGTGGAGCGCCTGGCCGATTTCCAGGTGGACGAATGCAGCATCGATGATTTCGGCAATCCCATCGGTGTGATCCGCGGTGCATCGACAGAAAGACAATCCATCTTCGTCGTGGCCCATCTCGACACTTTTTCAGACGTGGAGGTCGACCAGAATTACGAGGTCACAGATAAAACCATCAGCGGCATGGGTGTTTCGGACAACTCGGCTGCCGTGGGCGTGCTGGCCTCACTGCCGGAGGTTTTCAATCGGCTGGGCTTGACATTTGAATCGGACATCGTTCTGGTTGCTCCCAATCACAGCCTGGCACGGGGAAATCTGAGGGGCATCCGCCGGTTGCTGCAGGTCTGGCCCACGCCGATTCGTGGTGCCATCTGCCTGGAAAGCGTGGAATTGGGGCGACTCAATTATTATTCCGACGGCATGATCCGGGGTGAGATCAGTTGCAGTATCGCCTCTGAAAAACAATGGGACCGGCACCACGTGCCGAACGCGATTCTGGTCATCAACGAAGTGATTAACGCGATCCTTGGCCTACGGTTGCCCCAGAAACCTCGCACACAGATCGTCATCGGAAAGATCGCCGGCGGGTTCAACCACGGCAGAATCGCCTATGACGCCAATATCGGGTTCGAGATCCGCAGCGATGCCGACCAGATCGTCAAAGATTTATATGACGAAATGCGAGACATTGTCGATGGGATCAACAAGGCCTTCGCCGTCGAACTGAAACTCAACCGCATCAGCAATCTGAATGCCACTCGCCTGCCGTACAATCATCCGCTGGTCAAATGCGCCTCCCGGATCTTGAACCGTCTGGGGGTGGAAGCCGTGAGCGAACCCAGCGAAACGGCCCTGTCTATTTTCCTGCAACGCAATATCCCGGCAGTCACCTTGGGATTGACCCATGGGGACAATTATCATCAGGACGGCGCCATGATCGAAATCGAGCCGATCTACAAAGGCATATCACAAATACCGGCACTGGTCATGGCCATGGACAACGGGGTGTGTGATGAATAATAAATGGATCGAATCGAACACCTTTCACCATTCCGAATTCAAGGAACTCGATATCCTGGTCAGCGCCAAACAGAGCAAAAAACTCTCCATTTCCTTGTGTCTGCCCACGCTGAACGAGGAGAAGACCATCGCCAAGGAGATCGTCATCATGAGATCGGAACTGATGACGCGCTACCCGCTCATAGACGAGATCGTGGTCATCGATTCCGGATCGACGGACAAGACCCGCCAGATCGCCAGATCATACGATGCGACCGTTTACCAGGCCGATGACATTCTGCCGCGCCTGGAGAAATTCAAGGGAAAAGGGGAGAACCTGTGGAAAGCACTTTACGTGACCCGGGGAGATATCATCGTCTATATCGATGCCGACATTAAAAATATTCACCATCGGTTTGCCTATGGGCTGCTGGGTCCCTTGCTGCTTTCGGATCGTATCCGCTTTACCAAGGCCTTTTACGACCGCCCCATCTCGCTGGGAGATAACCGGCTGCGCCCCACCGGCGGCGGCCGCGTCACGGAGTTGGTGACGCGGCCCTTGTTTTCTCTGTTCATGCCGGATCTGACCCAGTTCCTGCAGCCGCTATCCGGAGAGTACGCGGGGTACCGCAGCATCTTCGAAAACATCCCCTTCCACATTGGCTACGGGGTGGAAACCGGTATGCTGATCGACATCCACGAAAAATGGGGGCTGGAGGTCATGGCCCAGGTCGATCTCGACCGGCGGATACACAAGAATCAGGATACAAAGGCCTTGGGGCGGATGGCCTTTGTAATCATCAAGACCTTCCTGAACCGTGTCCAGCAGTTAGACCGGGTTGACATCAAACAGGAAATCTTCGATGAGATGATTCAATACAGCCGGGTCGGGGACAGGCTTCGACCCCAAGCCCATGTCCTGCAAGAGCACGAGCGGCAACCGATGGTTCAAATCCCTGAATATGTGCAAAAAAACACCGCCACGAAATCAAACTAGGCGCATTTCACTTCAACGAACTGTCCAATACCATCAATTTCAACCCTACCACGCGGAAAAATAAACCAACCGCTGTGCAGATGCTCGGTGTCGTGATTATAGATATGTCTGGTGCCGGTATGGGCTGAAGTTATCATAAAAGCTGGCCCTTAAAACCATGGACAGGAGGTGGCCGGCATGGTAATCCGGCACCGGTAAGCTTGACCATCGCCAGTGCGGTCTGGCCGATTTCAGAATAAGAGAGGATAGATATGAGCGAAAAAAAGATTGCCGGGTATGTCAAATCAGAAAATGTGATCTGGTTTGTCGCGGTGTCTCTGCTGATCGGTTTCGTCGCGGGGGTCGCTTTCGGCATTTACAAAAGCGGCAGCATTGTCGATCCCCATGGATCCGAACAATCGGCGGGCATGGACGTCGAGCGGCAGCAGGCCATTGACATGCTCAAGGCCCAGACCGAGAAAAATCCCCTGGATCTTAACGCCTGGATAGATCTGGGGCATCAGTACTTCGACGCCAACCTCCCGGAAGAGGCCATTGCGGCCTACGAAACGGCGCTGGACATACAGCCGGAAAACGCCAATGTCTGGACGGATTTGGGCGTCATGTACCGACGGAGCGGCAGCCCGGAAAAAGCGGTGGAAGCTTTCGACCGGGCCATGGCGATCGATCCGTCCCATGAGATTTCTCGATTCAACAAGGGGATCGTCCTGTTCCATGACCTCAAGGATGAGAAGAACGCCCTGGCTGCTTGGGAATCGCTGCTGGCCCTCAACCCCGATGCGAAGTCGCCCGGCGGCCAGACAGTGCGCGAACTGGTTGATCACATCAAAGAAAAGCACCAGGATTGAAGATGAACAGAGCGATTTGCAACCAGTCCACGCTGATCAGAAAGGGCCGGGTGTTTGATTTTTTCACTGAGAATATCACCCTGCCCAACGGCGTCACCATGGACATGGAGATTATCCGGCATCCCGGTGCGGCCGCCATTGTGCCGTTCATGGAAGACGATTCGGTTTTGCTCCTCAAACAGTATCGTCATGCGGTCGGTGGTTTCATCTGGGAAATTCCAGCCGGAACATTGAATCCGGGTGAGGACGCCCGCCGGTGTGCCGAAAGGGAATTGACCGAGGAAACCGGTTATACAGCCCGGAGCTTTGAAAAACTGGCCCAGATCACCCCGCTTCCTGCATACTCGGACGAGCGCATTCACCTGTTTCTGGCAACCGGCCTGACCAAGGCGGCCCAGAGCCTGGATGACGATGAACTGCTCTTTGTTCATCGGGTAGCCATGCGCGAGGCCATTAATATGATTGCCGAAGGGGAAATCCAGGATGCCAAAACCATTGCCGGGCTGCAATTGGCGGCAAGCCGATCGGCCGGGAGCGGGTAATGAAGACAGCATAAGATCAGATGCCTGGCTGTCCCCATCCCTTGAGTCCGCACGTCAAACACAGCAGTCCCAGGCCCGTCAGCACTCCTGATAGACAGCCCGCGGGAAGGATGCCCATTGTGCACTATCAATCGAAGGTTGTAACGCGACATGTTCAGGCGCATGATGCCTTCAATTCAACGGGTGTGGTGGCGGTGTCTCCCCTGCAAAAAACCCTGTCCTACCGGTTAATGCAAAATGCTGCACCAGGCGGCAGAATGCATCACAGCAGTAACTTCCTGTAATTTTATCTCATATACAAAAACCAAGTTCTTGCTGTTGCAAATTGCGCCAGTTCACATCATTCAGCAGGCCGGCCATTATTTTTGGTAAAAACGATGAAAACCTTATGGAAACATATAGTTATCAAATATTCCTATATTTCGCTTACCTTCGGTACGGATCGTGCGGTTACATCTATCCAAGAACTGAATAACAGCCCATTAAACCTCTTTTCGGCTGCTTTTCAATTAACGATTTCATGAACTGCGAACTGAAATCATTAACAATAAGGAGGTCCATTATGATAGATACAGCCAAACGTAGGACGGGACGTCCCTTTGTCTATTCCATGGCCAATGACCTGTGTGTCTGGAGCCGTGCCGGTGTTCTCAAACAGATGAAATGCTTCAATGCATTCGACTGCCTTGGATGTAAACTTGACAAACGGGTGTTATCCGACTTTGAAAAAAAACAAGGTGATGCAAAAACCACCGATCCCCGACCGATAAGAATGCGGCTTATGATGAAACAGGGAAAGTGCCGACACATGCTCAGTGGCCGTGTTTCCTACAGCCTCTGCTCTTACGGCTACAATTGTGTAAAATGTCCATATGACCAGATGATAGAAGACACCAGCTACCTCCCCAATTTGAAAACCGCCCAGTGCGACAAGACGTCCGGATTTGATGTAGCCAGGGATCATTATTACCATTATGGCCACACATGGGCCCGGGTTGAATATGGCGGACGCGTCCGTGTAGGCATCGATGACTTTGCCTACCGCTTGCTGGGTGAGCAGGATGAAATCAAACTCCCCGGTCTGGGGAACACGGTGGGGCAAAACAGGACCCAGGCGGTCATCAAGCGTTCCGGAATGGAAGCGGAAACCTTAAGCCCCGTTGACGGCAAGGTGGTGGCGGTAAACCAAAAAATTGTTAAGCATGCCGGCATTGCCAATGACGCGCCCTATGATGATGGATGGCTCATGGTGATCCAACCATCAAGTCTTCATAAAAACCTTAAAAACCTTTTTTTCGGCGACGAAAGCCTGGCCTGGATAGATGATGAGGCCGGCCGACTCACGAGTCTTTTGAGGGAAAATGCGGGCTATCAGATGGCGGCTACCGGTGGTGACGCCATTAAAGATATTTTCGGAACCGTTCCGGAAATTGGATGGGACCGGTTGGTTGAGGAATTTCTCGGCTGATATGGTAATATCCGGAAATTAAAATGCGCTGACGGATGCCGTGAAAAGATGGCGAAGTCGGCGGGATATTTCATAGGCGCAGGCTTCACAGAAACGGGGTTGTAACTGGTCCAGCTTTTCAAGGCTGGCAGAGAAGCACATAAGACAATCCACTGTCCTGCAGTGTCCGATGCCAAGAAGATGGCCGACTTCATGGAGGCCGATCTTTGCTGCCCTGGTGTAGGTGACATCTGGTCTTTCATCAGCAATTCGGTAGAGGGATATGAGTGCGGCTTTGCCGCCCAACTGTGATTCGCCATAGACAAAAGAAAGGATAGGGGTACAGATGTCATACCGGACAACCCCAAGGGTCAGGGGGACCTTACCGGCATCTGATTCAAGGGCATTGATAATTTGACCGGCGTCGTATTGAAGCCTGCCGTGCAGGTAGGCATATTCGGGTTTAGGCTGATTCGGCCGTATATCGCTATTAAGGCCCATCACTGCCTGAAGGTTGGCGGCCACGACGGATAAGGCCAGTTCATCGACAGTCCCTATAGGGATGATGTTCAGGTGGACCTGATCATGTATCGGCGTTTGTTTGTCAATGGCTCTATATTTCCGTATGGGGGTTAACAACGGGTAATCTGATGTCGTTTCATCTTTCTTGTCAGAGTGCTCCGATCGATCCCCAGCTGTTTTGCAGCCCTGCTGACATTCCAGTTGCAGCTATCCAAAGCTGCCCGGACATGATTGATTTCCATGTCCTTCAAAGTGAGCGGGCCCATTTCGCAGAAATCTGCTTCGGGGTTTAGAAAGATCATCTCTTTGGCCCCGATCATCCTGCCCTTTGCGATCACCACTGCTCTTTCGATGACATTTCGAAGCTCCCTCACGTTGCCAGGCCACTGGTAAGCGGTCATCATGCCGATAGCTCTCTGGGTGAATCCCATAAGGGATTTGCCGGTTTCCTCAACATAGTGTTTCAAAAAGTGGTCAGCCAATACCGGCACATCTTCCAACCGTTCCCGCAAGGGAGGAATATGGAGACCGATCACATTGATACGATAGTAGAAATCTTCCCTGAACCGATTCTCACCAATGAGATGCGGCAGGTGTTGGTGGGTGGCGCTGATCAGCCTGAAATCGCTTTTAATGGGCTGGGAGCCGCCCACTCGCAAGAACTGCTTTTCCTCCAGCGCTCGTAAAAGGCTGATCTGCATTTTTGAAGAGATCTCACCGATTTCATCTAGAAAAAGGGTGCCGTTGTTCGCCATTTCAAGACGCCCCCGCCTGGCTTTGACTGCCCCAGTAAAGGCTCCTCTTTCATGCCCGAACAACTCACTTTCAAGAATGGATTCGGTAAGGGCGCCACAGTTGATGGTAATGAACGGACCTTCAGACCGCAGGCTCTGCTGTTGAATGGCCCTTGCCACCATATCCTTTCCGACCCCGGTTTCACCGGTAATCAGCACAGGCGCAAGGGAAGGCCCGATTTCTTCTATGGTTTTAAATACCTTCTGCATGGGTTCCGAATGGATGACCATCACGTTGTGAAGAGAATCCTGGTGATCCATCAGTTGCTCACGGAGGACGAGATTTTCATCCTGAAGGGCTTTAATGGCCATGACCCGTTCCATGAGAAGGGATAATTCATCAGGATCAAAGGGTTTGCATAGGTAGTCGCTAGCCCCCAGCTTCATAGCCTCCACGGCAGTCTGTATGGACCCATGGGCCGTAATCATGATCACCATGGCATCCGGCTGTTTTTCTTTGAGTTTAGTCAAGAGCTCGATGCCGTCCATCCCCGGCATCTTTATATCCAGAAGGTATACGTCAAAGGCATTGTCCTGAATGCGTGCTAACGCGTCAAAACCGGAAAAAGCGGTTTCCACCAAATAACCATCCTTTGCAAACCATGCGCATAGGGCCTCGCAGATGGTTTCCTCATCATCCACAATCATGATTTTCGTGGACAGACTCATGTTCAACTCCTCAATTTTGAACGCGTCTCAAAAGTGTTAAAGGGCCCATTATAGTGTCTTCAGTCGGCGTAAGATTTTATATTTCCTGAATATGGTCCGTTTTGATCATCGCTCCGCTATTTGCATAGGTACCTGATCTTTATTTTTGAGATCGGTTTAACAACTATAATGAGTTGGATTTAATGCCTAAAAAACCGCATTCTCATGCTGAGAATATGGGATCTACTTATTCATCAGGCCGCGGACGAGGCAGTTTGATGCGGAATGTGCTGCCCTTTCCCATCTCGCTGTCTACTTCCACGACGCCATTGTGTTCGCGAATGATACCGTAAACCATAGAAAGGCCCAACCCAACGCCCTTTCCTTCGGGCTTGGTTGAATAAAAGGGTTCAAATATGCGTGGCAATTCATCGGCATCGATGCCAAGGCCGGTATCGGAGATGGTTAGCCAGATCATGTTTTCTTTTTCGTCAAAGCCACCGGTCACTGCCATTCTGCCACCTTGGGGCATCGCATCCATGGCATTGAATATGAGGTTCATGAGGCACTGCTGGATCTGGGCGCTGTCTCCCCAGGCCGTATATGATGAAGAGGGAAGGTCTACCTCACAGGTAACGCCTGCAATTTCAAGTTGGTGGCTGATTAACAGCATGATGGTATTGACCATGTCAACCAGGTCAATCTTTTTGGCATCCACCTTTTTCTGTCGGGCAAAGGTCAGCAGGTTTTTTACAATTTCGCCGCACCGCATGGCTTCTCGAACAGATAGGCCAAGATATCGATTAACCTCTTTCATCCGATCCCGGCCTAAATCATTATCCTTGGCAAAGGATAAAATCAGTTTGTTAAAAGTGACGATGCTGGTGATGGGGTTGTTGATTTCATGGCAGACCGAGGCCACCAGGCGACCCAGGGATGCGAGCCGGTCATCTTGGACGTAACGGGTGAGATTGTCCTTGATTATCTGTGCGCGCTTTTCAATCCGTTCACTCAGATCTTTGGTCATGTCCCTGACCGTGACCACAAACTGAGTGATTTCACCCAAATGGTTGAATATCGGATAGGTGGTGACTTGGCTGACCTGGGTGCCTCCATCTGCCATCACTACTTCGTGAACCGCACGCGAAGGCCGACCGGTTCTCAGGGTCTCCTGCGCAGGGCATATTCTTTCAGGAACCGAGCAGGGCTCTTTTGCATGATGCATGATCTCAAAACAAAAACGCCCGAGGATTGATTCCCTCCCCGCCCCACCGTTAATCAGGGTTGAGTTATTACAGTTGATAATTCGGTAATCCCTGTCAATGACGAGCACGCCATCGGGTGAGGCCTCAAGCAGGGCAGAGGCAAAGGATGTGGCCAGGTTGATCTCTGTTTCCTGTTTGGACACCTTGTTGTACAAGGTGGCGAAATCAAAAAAAAGCATGGCGGTCGGCCGGTCCAGCACCCCAATGGTTGGCGGTTTATGGGAAATCAGCTCGGATAGGATCTTCGGGTCGCCGGTAAGCTCAAGGATCAGGTCCAGGTATTCGATAGTCAACAGGTCTTTTGGATTTTCAAACAACTCAATTCCGGTTTCACCGGCATATTTGTTACAGGCTGCAGACTTGGAGATGGTAGCCATGGCCACCAGTTTAAGGCGAAGGTGCGAAGGCCTGATGGCATGCAGATCCCTCATGATCGACAGGCAGCGGGATCCTCTTGCCACGACCCCCACATTCAAAAGCAGGCAGTGTTCAGGTCCTTCCATGGCGCCCGTCAAGCCCCTTTACTCAGGCGTTTATTGAAACAGGTTTTGAAACCTGTGTTTTTGCACCACGAAAAGAGATAAGATCGCTTTCAGGAGTGTGCCGATGATTGGAAATAGGTTGTCGTATCCGAGCTTTATTAATTTCGCGATTGAACCCTTCCCGTGGAGCGTCACGGAGAATTCGCTATCTTTCGTGTTTAATGGCCATACGGATAGATGGTTGATCCCGAATGAAAGCGGCTTCCGTGCAGGGGTATTATTATCGTCCGAATACCAACACTTTAGAGTCTAATCGGATGATGTGTCAAGTTGCCTAATCGACAGCGGGCGACGCAGGGTTAAAAAGATGGCCGTTGGGGCAACATTGAAGAGGGGTGGAGAGTGAAGTCATTTTTTCGAATGTGAAACGTTCCCAAGCGAAGTCAGAAATAAACATCAGGCGTCTGCCCGGTCCCATCCCTTTAGTCCGCACATCAAACACAGCAGTCCCAGACCCGTCAGCACTCCTGATAGACAGCCCGTGGCAAGGATGCCGCCAGCCTGCCATACCGCTCCGCCCATCAGCGCCCCGATCACCCGTCCGATACCTGCTGTGGCAAAAAAGCCGGACATCATGGTTGCCCGGAAACCCGGCAATATTTCGGTGCACAGGCTCAGGCTGGTGACCATGGTGAATTCGAAAATGAAGAAAAGAATGGCCAGGCCAGATAGCGACGCGGCCAGGGATGATTCCATGAAAGGCAATGCAAAGTAACTCAAGACGGACAGGCTCAAGCCGGCAACCAGGGCCCGTTTTAATCCGATGCGGTCGGAAACCGTTGCAGTCAGGCCTTCTCCCGCCAGTTCGGCCACACCGATGAGGCTGGTCCCCAACCCCAAAGCGACAATGCCCAGGTCAAAGCGATTTTCAAGCCACGCCCCGTATACCACGAATAAATTGTCGTTGGCCGCGCTGACAAAAAACACATAACCCAAGGCACCCAATGCGGGTCGGTTGGCAATCAACCGCGAATAGGCGTTTAGGTAGTCAGCTGGCGATAGCTTTCGGCCGGCCGGTTCGGGCTCGTCGGGAATGAAGAAAAAGAGGGCGACGGCCCCGATGCATCCCAGCGCGCCCATCACCAGAAATGGCATTTGCCATCCATACCTGTCCATGAGAACGGCCACCAGCGGGATGCCGATCAGGGTACTGGCAGACCACGAGGTTTCCATCATGCCCATCACCAGTGCCCGCCTACGGTAAGGTACCCGGCTGCCGACCCAGGCCTGCACGGCCGGATCGAATATGCTCTTGCCAAGTCCGGCCATAACGAGGGCCACCAGGACGACTGCATAAATAGGGAATATGGCAGCAGCCAGCATGCCGGCCGCCAGCATCGCCATCCCGGCGATCATCATTTTCCGGTAACCCAGACGGTCGGACATGGGACCGATAAGCGCACCCAGCAGGGAGGTCACCTGATTGATGGCAATCAGGGAGGTGACCGCCGACAGGGAGACGCCGAGTCCGCGGCTCAAGACCGGTGCAAAGGGATAGGCGAAACGCCTTGCGGTATTGAGCACCAGCCTGAAAAAAGTGGTAGCCGCAATGGGTACAAAAAGGTTCGTTCGGTGGGATGGGTTCATTGGGCCTGGTTTGTCAATCGGGTCAGGTCAGCGAATCGTCCATGGAATGGACGATGGGTCATGGCCCGTCCCTTCAGGATTGGGTTGCCGGTGAATTTTCTCAATTTTCCGAGAAACGGGCCGCCAGGATCAGGTTGATGTGTTCCCGGTCGAATGAATAGCGGGTATTGCAGTGGTGGCATCGGATCTCAACAGGAAAAGGGCCTTTTTCTTGAATGTCCTTCAGTTCGTCGATGGGCAGCAGGGTGAGGACATTGCGGATCTGATCCCGGTTGCAGTGGCAGATAAAACCGACGTTGCGCCGGTCGATGAAACGGGGCGCGTAGTCACCCAGATAGCTGCGCACCAACTCCTCCGGTGCGGTCCCTTCATCCAGCAGGGCGGCAATCGATGGAAGGGAAACCACCTGAGCCTCGATACGCCGGACCACCGCGGCCTCGGCGTCGGGCATGGCTTGCAGGAACATACCACCGGCAGCTGCCACATTGCCCTGACTGTCGAACTTGACGCTGAGGCTGAATGACGTGGGAATCTGCTCGGAGGTGAGATAATAGTGGGCCAGGTCCTTGGCCAGGCTGCCGTGGGCCATCATCACCCTGCCGGTAAAGGGGCGCTTGGCATCGGCCAGGATGCGGGTGACCGATATGAACCCGGCGCCGAAGAACGGCGAGAGGTTGAAGTCGGCCAATGGCTTTTCAACAGGGATGGGCACATTTTTCAAAAACCCGCGAACTTCGCCGGCGGCGTTGGCTTCGACAACCAGGCCCTTGACCGGGCCGGAGCAGTCCACCTGCAGCCCCAGGCGGTCCTTGCCCTTAAGGCTGGCCCCCATCAGGCAGGCGCCTAAATAGGCATGCCCGAGTACCAGGGTTTCGAGGATGCCCAGTTCGTGATTCCAGCGCATCTGGTTGATCATCCGGCTGCCGTCGAGCACTGCCCCGCGAATGGTATCATCGGCCATCAGGAATGTGTGCAGGCAATCGTTCCCACGATCAAGATGTGTCGATTGGTTGGTTTCAGGTATTTTTTTTTCCATGGATAAGGGTAACGTTGTCAATTGGTTCAAGCGGTTGCGACTTGACCGTCTCCCGGAGGTGATCCGGAACCGGGCATGTATCTCATCCGTCAACGAATGGCCAGCCAAGCACAGGCCCTGGCAACGCCCGGTTGTGCGATATCCGATTCGGACCTGGTCGGCTGATTTCAGGCCCATTATTTTACGCGCGCGTTCGATTCTATTTTTTACTTGTTCGCGATTGCGTATCTTAGACAAATTGGTGAGCAGTCCGGACGCTTCGATGGGCGACTCTTTTCGGCTTTCCAGCAAGAGACGATACCAATAGGGGAGCTCCGCATTGAAAAGGGAGACCAGGTCCGCGGCGTGCTGCCGGGCCGTTCGCAGCAATGCATGGTCACTGTTCGGGTTGCCCGGGGCGTCAGGTCCGGTTGCTGCATTCATTCGTTCCAGGTATCGCGCAAGTTCGTGGCCAAGTTTTCGTTTGGTAATGTTGTAACCGACGATTGGCTTGATCCACAGTTTGGCTATGATGTATCCCAGCAGGCCGGCAATGAAACTGGCGCCGGCGGCAATCAGCAGTGGTGAATCCATGGGTATCCTTTTAACCGGCGCGACGGTTGCGAAACCGCTGGTACTCGACCATGCGGGCCGCTGCCTTCACCGCCCGCTCCGGCGTTTCATAAAACACGCCCTTCAGATGATGGCCTTTCACCCGATAGACCGTGGCATCTTTTTCATCGGTGAGCAGGCTGACCCCAAAGACCGGCTTGCCGTAACTCTCCATCAGCCGGACAATTTGTTCGATGTAGCTGTTTTCGAAATCAGAAAACGCGCTGACGGCCTCATCCAGAAATTCCCGTGTATAAGAGGCATCCGCGTGTTCAACTGAATCGGCCAGGCGCCTGAGAAAAATTCGGCGCCCTAAGATGCCCAGGTTGATGACCGCATCGCAGCCTTTCCATTGAAGCAGCGCTTCCATGACGGTCAAGGGGATGGACGGGTCGTTTTCCCCCACCAGATCGATAGGATTGGACCGGCTCCAATAGGGCGGCAGGACCTTATCGATCTCGGCAATCAGCTCTGCAGAGAGATCCGGCACCTCCAGGCCGAATTGATTGCACAGGTCGGCGGTGACCACGCCCCATCCGCCGCCCAGGGTCATGATGGCGATGCGGTTACCCCGGGGAAGCGGAAGGGAAGAGAAGGCGGCGGACAGGTCCAGCAGCTCCATGGGCTGGTCTACCTTGACAATGCCCGCCTGTTGGCACACCGCGTTGAACAGCCGGGTGTCGGTGGCCATGGCACCCGTATGACTGGATGCTGCCCGGTTGCCTGCACGGGTCTGGCCGCCTTTGAGCAGCACGATGGGCTTTTTCTGGCTCACGCGGCGGGCACTTTCGAAAAATCGGCGGCCCTGCTTGACACTTTCGATATACAGCATCACGGTTCGGGTGAGTTCGTCGACTTCAAAGCCTTCCATGTAGTCTTCGATGGTGATCATGGCTTCGTTGCCCGAGCCGGAAAAGGCCCGAATGCCGATGCCCTGCGCTTCGGCAAAGGCCAGCAACTGGGTCCCCATGTTACCGGACTGGGCGACCACCGCCGTGGAACCGGCCAACGGACGAACCGAGGTCCCCGTGCAGAAAAAATGGATATGGGGATTGCAGATGCCCATGGTGTTGGGGCCGAGGATAAGAATTCCGGCAGCCCGCGCTTCCTGCGCCAGCTGCTTTTCCAAGGTTTTGCCGTCAGCACCGGTTTCACCGAAACCGGATGTGATCAGCACCACGTTTTTAATTCCTTTGGCTTTCAGTTGAGGGATCAGGTTCATGATGCCGGCGGCAGGAACGGTTACCACCGCGAGGTCGACCTCTCCGGGTACGTCTGCCACCGATGCAAAGGCGGGTTTGCCGGCGATGACGCCACCTTTGGGATTGACGGCATAAACGTCCCCCCGGTAGCCGCCGCTGATCGTATTGCAGACGAGCATATGCCCCCACTTGCCCATTTGGGCGGAAGCGCCGATGAACGCCACGGATCGGGGGTAGAACAGTGAATGGATAGCTGGGGGCGGCACCGCATGGGCATCGGTTGCCTCGTTATCCGGCTCGGCAAGGGTGATCAGCGCATCCACGGCATGGAGTTCTCCGTTGGCCGTGGCAATCAGCGGATTGATGTCGATCTCGGCAATTTCAGGAAAATCGGCAGCGATGGCGGAAAGCCCCACTAACGTGTCCATCAGGCGTTCACGATCCACTGCCGCTTCTCCTCGAAATGCACCCAGCAGCAGGCGGGATCGGATGGATTCGATCATGTCCGCCGCATCTTGACGCGTAAGCGGTGCCAGCCGAAAGACGACATCGGACAATGCTTCGGTCAGGATGCCGCCCACTCCGAAAAGAATCGCCGGTCCAAAATGCGGGTCGCGGAAAAGACCGGCCACGAATTCCCGATGCCCGCGGATTTGCGGTTGAACGAGAATCTGCTTCGCGGCGGCAGCCTGAAGGATCTGCTCAGCCGCAGATAGCACGGATTTTTCATCGGTCAGATTCAAGTGAACCAGGCCGCTTTCGGTTTTATGCAGCAGGTCGTCGCCAAGTCCTTTGAGCACCACGGGAAACCCAAGGTCGGCAGCCGCTGTGGCAGCCTCTGCGGGCGTGTTGGCGATCGTTTCTGCGACTACGGGAACGTCGTAGCGACCCAGTAGCGTTTTGGATTCGGCTTCGGTTAGCGCCCTCCTGCCGGATGCGAGGGCATTTTTCACCCAATCACTCAGATCCACGTCATCATCTCCTGATATCCATCAGTTTTAAATCGCGCATCCAGAAACGGCCCTTGAAACGATTAAATTGACCGGTCACTATCTACTTGAGGCAGTTGGACAAGGTCAAGGGTTAGTTCACCATCGATCAATCGACAGGTCGGAAACCAGTGGGAACAAACGGTGAAAAAGCGTTTGAGATGACCATCGATGATCCTGGGCCCTCAATATTGAATGGGCTGGCGGATGGCTATCGGCTGGTCTACGAAAGATTGATAACCAAAATCGTCGAAGTAGACGTTGAATGACCCTTTGCCAACGGTATGGAGGCCAAGGGTCGAGCCGAGGCCAGTCAGCGCGGTTTCGGAGCTGCGGATGAGTGTGTTCGGTCGGTCGAGCGAGTTGATCACTTGAACGGTTCCAACGCTGCTGTTCAACGCGTCCCATTGAATCAACTGGAAATAGTCCTTGTCCGCCGTCCATGGTTCGCCTTCATCCGGCGGCCAGACCAAGGCGGGAGGATCGATCGGGTAAGGATGTTTGTCGCCATCCAGGGGATCCGCGTTCGGTGTGCCGCAACCGGATTCGGTCCCATAGTAGGCCTCGATGAAATGGTCCTGGGTCCTGAATCCGGTGAGTGTCGCCAAGCTGGCGGGTTTGCCGGCAACCGACAGTCGTTCACCGATCTGGAATACACCGTCGACATGGTCAATCAGAAGCGTGCCTGCTGCGTCGAGCGTGGCCCAACTGCCGCTTGCGATCACCGGTGAACCATAGACGGTTGCCGACGCAAAACTGTTGTCACCGATAATTCGATCGCCGGCTTCGATTGGACCTGCATCGCCGTTGGTAAAGGTGACGGAGGCTATTTCCTTGAAGCGCGAGAGCAGTGTGGCGTTTTCAACAGCGAAGTCATCGGCGGTGAATTCAATGTTAAAGATATGCCAGCCGATGGTACCCGCATTGATGCGAAACAGTAGGGTAGAAATGGTCTGACCAATGAAAGCGGTGAGGTCGGCCTTGTTTGCCTCCACCGGAATCCAATTTGCACCATTGTCGATAGAAACCGCTATTGCCGTGCAGTCGGACTGCAATGGGTCGCATGTGCTGGAAAAGCTGAGGTTGATCGTTCGGTAATCGCATGGCAATGGAGGAACGACGGTCAGGTCGGTGATGGGAGCGGAATATTTGCTGCCGAGGATGTCCACCCATTGAAGCTCGTTGATTTCCTGGGTACTGGAATCCAGATTGACATCGGAAATCTGTTTATACGCCAGCCATTGTTTCTCAGAATCATTGCTTCCGGTGGACTGCCAAAGAATGATGGCGTGCACGTTGTCAGCAGAAAACGGCTTCAGCCCGTTGTAAATATTGTCAATGGCGGATGTACCGCCGCTTGGCGCACTGCGTTGAAATGACAACCCATAGGTTTTATCGCCACCCTCGGTTAAACGAAAACTGATACCCGCCGTAAAATACACGGGCACGACGGGTTCGAAGCCGATTTTTACCTGTGTGTCGAATTGACCGGGATTGAATTGCACGGCGCCGACGTTCAGTTCGATCAAACTGGCGCTGGGGGTGTCGGCACCGGACTGGGTGACACCGGTGACCCTGAGTACGCTGTTTCCACCGATGTCACCCGTTTCGTGCAGGATAGGCGCAGAGCCGTTTTCATTCCACATGTCCAGATTGTTAAAGCGTTCGTGAAAAACGATGCGCTGGGGTTCATTTTCCTCGGGAATCTGGACATGGTAAACGATGTCACGGGATGCCATCAAATCCCCGCTGCCGACAGAACCGGTGGATGTGATTCTAACAAATTTTTTCAGACGGATATTTTCGTTGGCGGTTACTAATAAATCCGAGAAATCGGAACGGTCGGTTCGTTCGATGCCCACCAGCGTATGCGCATCACGGTCGTTTTCGCGGTAGGTATAGGTGTTTCCAGCCAATACAAAAGATCCGTTGCGGTCCGGAAACAAGTCGCCGGATCCTGGAGACAGGGACAGATCGCCACCGCTTGAAACGGTCTGCGCGACGGCCTGCGCGACCGGGTATACGGGTGTGTATGCCGGCACTGTCAGTGGCGACGACAATCCATTGAAGGTGATCACCTGCCCCGCGATGGATGCGGATGAGAATGTATAAACGCTATCGTTGACGCTCAGGCTGCCGCCTGCCAGGGGGAAGGAATACGTCGGATTCCCATATATGCGCGTTATCAATGTCGTGGTATTCAATAGATCTACGTCGACAAGAAAATAATAGGGGGCAATGGATACGGTGAATTGACCCTGCTTGTCCTGGAGGTGGTGGGCAACACCGTTAAGGGCGTTCAATGCCGTATATTTTGCATTTTCACTGGCTGCATGGAGATATTGGCTAGCGGCGTAGCGCAAACCGGATTCTGCCAGATAATAGGCTTGGAGGGATCTGCCTGTGGTGGTGCGATGCAGCTGGGAAGAGCTGATCATCGGGACGATGGCGGCACCCAGTGCAGCAAATACCAGAATGGCGATAATGATGCCGATCAACGCACTGCCACTGCTTTTTTTGCAGGACCGGGACCGGTCTGTGGGTTGGCGCCTCCGGTTCGTTGGTTGAACCCACCGTACCACCCATCCTAAAGGTATCACGATCAGCGCCCACGGAGTTAGCGACCGGATGAGCGTGAAGTCGGAGCCAACCGGGCCGGGCTGCATTGCCGAAATGAAGCAGGCATATTGTTCCATTGTGGGGGGGGGGACGGGCAGGGTGGCATTGCCGCCATAATTGTCGTTATTCCTCAGGTAAATCAACTGGGTTGCATTCACGGTAACGCCGGCAACGTCCTTGTTGCGCAGGTTCAGCGAAAATTGAATGGTGGAGAGTTCGCGGATATCATCCGTTAAAACCCACGTGTTCCCGCCCTTAAAGTAATTCAGGGTGAATGAATCCACGCTGTCGGTTAGGACAGCGCCCTTGTTGTCCAGATCGGCGTTTGAAATCGGTCCTTCCAGATCTTCATACAGCTTGATCGTATCATTTACCTTCGCGATGGCCTGAACTTGGCCGGTCGCCGCGTAATAGACGATATAAGGCCGCGTATCATCCGTGTGACTGATGTCGGTTAACTCCAGCAGTTCTCGACTGATTCTTGTTGTGGCAAGCTGACTTTTCTGAGAAAGGCTGACGTTTTCCCGCACGATCGCATAGCCGCTGATGGCGGATACGATTCCCATGCCGGCAATGGAGGCGAGAATCCCGGCAATCACCAGAGAAATGATGATTTCGATAAGCGTATAACCGGCATCACTACTCAACCGGTCCCGTTTCTCAATTTCAGACGCTGCGGGTTTCATCTGATCCGTAATCCTGCTATCGGGTAAACAACGACGTCAATGAATGGTCGCCCATTGAAATCGTTACCTTCAGTATCCGGCAATCCGGCGTATTGCAGGGCACTTCGACCTGGCTGCCGTCGAAGCGGATATAGGTGCTGTCAGACAGCACATAGGTTCCATACCATCCGGGGGTTTCAACCCTCGTTTTAAACGTATCGAGAGGGGTGTTGTCGGTGAGCAGCAACTGCTTGTAGTCCGCATTCATGCTTTCAAAGATACTTTGCAGGGCCATGCCTTCCTGCATGGATACGATTGGCTCCGCACTCCTGGAAAGGCTGGTGCCCATGAACTGCACCAGCATGACCGAAAGGATGGCCGTAACGGTAAGGGTGACGATGATTTCGATCAGTGTAAACCCCGATTTATCCAACAATTTTAATTTCATGGGATAAATCCTGTGTTACGGGTTACGCGAATGGTTGTGTTGGCACCGCCGCCAGCCAAGAGAGTCAGCAACAGATCATCTTCAATGGGTTGGGTGCCAAGGTCGTCGTCGCAAGGTCGGCCCCGGTCGTCAAAAGAAAGAGTCGCAGCTGTCAGGGTCAGCTTGAATTGGGCGAGATCGACGATGATGGTTTCTTCGCCGGGCAGTTTTCGTTGGTTATTGACATCGTCTGGATCGCCGTCAACAAAAAGCCAGTAGGACTGGCCCGCGGCGCCGCAGCGGATTCCCCATATCCGGCTGGAATTCATGGACAGGGACTGAGCGTAGCGGATATGGGACTTGATGACCTCGGTCTGTGCCAGAAGGTCGGTCTGGCCGATATGACTGCGGCCGATAACCGTCACGCTGATGATGCCGATGATGATCAGCACCACCAGTACTTCCAGGGGAGTAAAACCCGTCTGGTCCCGTGATTGGCGAATTGGCGGCATGCCAATTGATTACCAGAAGTGAAGGCCGAATAAAACCTCAAATCGATGGGTCGCCGTTTTTCAACCTAACGGAGCTTTCGGTCCTTAACGAATTGTATTTACCATTATTTTAACGTAATAAGGAGGCAGGGAAAAAATACAAACCGTTGTCACGCGCATATATACCAAGATACAAGGCTTGGATGTGAACCCACAGATTCATTCGGCCCGGAGCAAGGCGAAAAAAGCAATCGATGCATCTGCAGACCCCTTTACCCTGGATTTCGGTCAATCGACCAGACAGACGGTTACGGCACTGCTATTTTTTATCGTCGTGCTTCTCCTGGTTTATTCATCCAGCTTTCAAGGCGTCTGGATATACGACGACGAACCCAACATCCTGGACAATGAAAACGTTCATTTAGTGCAGATCGATGTCGCCTCCCTGAAAAAAACATTTTTTTTGAAATCACAGGACCTATCTGCCGGTGAAAGGATCAAGCGCCCGTTGGCATACCTGAGTTTTGCCCTGAACTGGTATGTAGGAAAGAATCAGGTGTTCGGCTACCACGCGGTCAATTTTATAATCCATTTAACCGCCACTGTATTTCTATATCTGTTCCTTAAAAACTCCCTGATGTTGCCCCTCTTCGACAACAAGTACCACCGCACGGCCCACACGATCGCATTTTTATCGGCCATGATATGGGCCATTCATCCCATTCACGTTACGGCGGTAACCTACATCGTTCAGCGAATGGCATCCATGGCCGGCATGTTCACCATCATGAGCATGTATGGGTATCTCAAGGCGAGAACCGCTGATAGCCGGAACAGGGCAATCAGTTATTTCGCTGCAAGTGGATGGTGCGCGCTATGCGCCTTTGCCACCAAAGAGAACAGCGCCATGCTGCCGGTTTCCCTGTTTTTCTGTGAGCTTTTTTTGCTTCGGGGCGTGGCAGGTAAGGATTTAAAAAAAATGTGGCGATGGGGCGTACCGGCGCTGGCCATGGTTATCCTTGTCGGCCTGCTTTACAGCGACCCGTCACGGCTGTTCGACGGTTATCAAAATCGGCCCTTTTCCCCAGTTGAAAGGATGCTGACGCAATCGCGAGTGGTCCTGGTTTATCTGAAGATGCTTTTTTATCCACTGCAGTCCGAGCTGACGCTGGTGCATGATATCGATGTGTCGACCTCCCTCTGGTCACCTTGGACGACCCTGCCATGCATCATCCTGGTGGTTGTTTCTCTTCTCACCGCCTTTTTTTGGATTTCCAGGAGGCAGCCGCTTATCGCCTTTGCGGTTGTCTTCTTCTTTATCAACCATGCCATTGAAGGGTCCTTTATTGGCCTCGAATTGATTTACGAACACCGCAATTACATCCCCTCCATGATGCTGTTTTTAATTCCGGTCCTGTTGTTGCTCCAATCCCTTCGCTATTTTTCATACAACCGTAAAATTACAGCGATGGTTGTGCTCAGCGTGGCTGTGGTCCTGGCGTCAATCGGGCATTCCACCTACGCTTACAGCAATCTGTTTCGCCATGGTCTGGTTTTTTGGAGGGACAACGCCAGAAAGTCGCCTCGCTTGAGTGTCGTGCAGAACAATTACGGCATCGAGTTGATGAAACAGGGTTACTATCCCGAGGCTTTTCAGGCGCTTCAGCGGGCTGACGAATTAGACCGCTATTTCAACCTTTCGCAGAAAGGCGTGACCTACCACAACCTGGGATTATTTTACGAAACGATCGAAAACGACTATCCGCAAGCCTTGTCCTATTTTAAAAGGGCGATCGGCATCACCTTGAATTCCAAAACCATGTGGCTGGCCTATTCCATTTGCGAATTGGTCAACGGAAATGTGGAAAAGGCTGAGGTCCACCTCGAGGCATGCATCAACAAATGGCCGGATGATCCCGGGATTCTAACGGCGATGGGAAAAATCCAGCTGTTGAAGGGAAGAACGGAGACGGCTCTTGCCTATGCCCAACAAGCCCGGCGTGCAGAGGCGGGCGCTGTGGAGCCGCTGGCGATTGTCGGTGAATGCTATCGGTTGAAGGGAAACCGGAAAAAAGCCACTTTTTTCTGGCAGGCCTATCGACGCCAACGGCCGGACAGCCTGGTCGCCGCTCTGATTCTGTGTGAACTTTACTATCAGGCCGGAAATTACGATCGGCTCAGCCGCGTTGTCTCCGATCTTCTGGCCGCAAAAGGCGAAAGGGCTTGGGATGACTGGCTGAAGGAGGGCTTGACCCGTGCAATACTATATGAAGCGGTGGCATATACCAATAATGCTGAATTCCTGTTGTCGGTAATTTCGTTTTCGTTGCAGCGTGAATCGGAAAACGCCGGGAAAGGCCGTTGACACAAGAAAGGCCCTTTTCCCGGCTATGATTGTTTTTCAAAGTGCGACATCGAGCTGTGCCCCCTGCCTGCGGCGAGGTCACCCGGCGACCTGAATAGCGGGGATCAGCATTCAATTGAAGAGCAAAGGTAAGCGATCAAGGTGAACCGGGGCGGGGAATGGTCCTGCTCTTTGTATTGCCGGCCAACTGGGTGCCGGCATTCCCTGTAATACCCAGAGTGATCGTATTTCCAGCCACGCTTGTGTTTAACGTGAAGTCACCGAGATTTGTTCCGATGGTGGTGTTGCTATAGATGATCTCGCCGGGCGTGTCCCCTAAAAGCAATTGTTTGGCGAAATGCTGATTGACCCTGCCAACGCCTTCACCCAGGGCGGCATCCAGGGCTTTATCCCGGGCCTCTTCCTGGAGGTTGAAATATTTGGGGATAGCAACGGCCGCCAATATACCCAGAATGACCAATACGGCGATGATTTCAACGAGGGTAAAACCCTTCTGGTTCTCGAGAACATTTTTCGGATTGCGATCGTTTTTCATAATTCCTCGGTTCTAGCATGGAAGCGGTTGTCGTCTCTCTAAATACCAGCACGGATAATGCCAACCCAAATAAAATAATCTGTTCAGGATGCGTTAACTATAAGGAAAAATAGAATAATAGATCTTCCAAAAAAAGATCGCCAACGATAGATCTTCGACCCAAATTCAGGCAACAAAAGCAAATCCTACAAAATTTGTAGTTTGCGCCTTCGTAATTTGTAGGTCATGGGTTTGCCTATGCCTATGGTTTGAATTCGGCGATATCGATCTGGTGCTTTTTTATCCGGTGCCACAAACTTCGTTCCTTGATGCCCAGTAGGGTGGCGGCCTTGACTTGAACACCGCCAGAGCGGCGAAGCGCATCAACGATTATTCTCCGCTCATAATCCTTGATGCGCTGATCCAGATCCGCGTTCCCATTCGAATCGATTGTCGTTTCGTTCAAGTGGATGCTTGACACATGTTGGCTTCCATTTCGCTTTAATGACATGGGCAGGTTGGACGGTAGAATCTTTTCATCTGCCAGGACGGCCGCCGATTCCAGTGCATTTTTGAGCTCGCGTACATTTCCCGGCCAATCATTGGTCATCAGCACCTGAAGCGCTTCCGACGACAAGTGCCGTTCTTTGTCCATTTCATTCAAAAACTTTTCGGTAAGCAAGGGGATATCTTCACGCCGGTGTCTCAACGGCGGCAATAGAATCGAAAAGACATTCAACCGGTAGAACAGGTCCTGCCGAAAAAGGCCCCTGTCGACCATCTCTTCGAGATTGCGATTCGTAGCGGCAATAAACCGGACGTTGACCGTTGTCGGCTTGATGGCGCCCACGCGCTCGATGGCGCTCTCCTCTATGGCACGAAGCACCTTGGCTTGGGTTTCAAGGGGCATGTCGCCGATTTCATCCAAGAAAAGGGTGCCGCCATCAGCCAGTTCGAATTTCCCCGGTTTTTTTGTATTTGCACCGGTGAACGCCCCTTTTTCGTAGCCGAACAATTCGCTTTCCAGCAGGGCTTCAGGAATGGCGGCACAATTGATCGCGACGAATGGCCGGTCCTGCCGCTTGCTGTGCTGGTGAATGCTTCGGGCAATCAATTCTTTGCCCGTTCCGGTTTCACCGGTAATCAGCACCGTGGATTCTTTGGGCGCCACTTTGACAATTTGGTTGAACACACCGCGCATCACCTTGCTCTGCCCGATGATATCCGGAAACAGCTGACGGGCTTCTACCTTGCTCAGCAATTCCGAAACCTGTTCGAATACCATGGTAAACTTACCCATATCATCGGTGGCGGCGGAGGCATTTTGTTGAGGACTGACATTTTTGACGATGCCTAACCCTTTTGTCTTTATAACAAAACGCTTCACCGGATCGATCAGCAGTTTTACGATAAGAATGCCGCAGATCAAGGTGAAGGCGATCAGCAGCATCCCCCACCAAACCACCGGCCACATGGGGTTCAAGGCTCTTGAAAGATAATAAGTGGTCGTATTGTAGGTGACGATGATGGACAAGATGGCGATTCCGGCAAAAATAACCGGAATAATGACATACAGGCTGATATGAAAGCGAATATCTTTCATGGATTGACCATTTTCACCATGTCCCACATGGGCAGATAGATGGCCAGGGCAAAGAACAACACCATGGCCGCCAGACATACCGTCAGTATCGGACCGATGGAATCGGAGATTCGCTTCATGGCGAACTCGAGCTCTGAATCGTAGTGTCCGGCCGCTTCGTGGAGCATTTCATCGAGATTCCCGGATTCTTCACCGATGGCAACCATGTTGATGATGATCGGTGTGAAATAAGGTGATGTGGCCAGCGGACCGGATATTCCGCGGCCTTCTTCCAGGCGTTCGGTAATATTTTCGAATGCCCGGGACAATGCGGCGTTGTTGATGGTTTCGGACAGTATGGACATGGTTTCCAATACGGATATGCCGCTGGCTTGCAGAATGGCGAAGATACTCGCAAACCGCGCCATGGCTGCTTTGCGGACCAACACGCCAAACAGGGGCAGGTGAAGCAGCAGCCGATCGCGCCTGAAGCGCCCGATCTCGCTTTTCAGATAAATGTTGATAAAAATACCCAACCCGATGGCCAGGAAAATCAACGCCGGCCAGTAGGAGATCAAGATGGCGTACAATTTCACGCAGATCACCGTGGGCAGGGGCAGTTCGAGTCCTGATTTTTGAAAAATAGCGGCGAATTTGGGAATGACCATCGTCAGTAAAATGAGGAAAGCCGCCAGCAGGGAGACCATGACGATGGCTGGGTACTGGAGTGCCGATCGGATATCGGATCGAATTTTTTGGTCATGGTCCATGATATAGATCAGGCGGTCCAGGATCTCGGGCAGGGCGCCGCTGGTTTCGCCGGCATGAAGCATGCTGCAATACAGCGGAGAAAAAACCGAAGGGTACTTGCGGAAGCCGTCATATAAGCTCCCGCCTTCCCGGATATCCTGCGATATGGAGACGATGATCCGCTTCAGCTTGATGTTTTCGCTCTGATTTTCAAGTACCTGGAGGAGTTTCAGCATGGGTACTCCGGCGCGGATCAGTGTCCTGAGCTGCTTGGTGAAGAGGATCAATTCCGGCAATTTGACAATGGTGAATCGTTCCTGCAGCTCGGTCAGGAAAAAACCAATCCCTGATTTTGACGCATCGGTAATTTTCTGAGGGATGTATCCCCTGGCCACCAGCGCACTGGTGGCGCCTTCCGCAGAGTCGGCATCGATGGCGCCGGACACGGAGCTCCCGTTTTCAGTAATTGCCTGATAGTAAAATTTTGCCATGAAGTTACTTTATAAAATCTCAGGCGGCTACATCATTACCGCTGTTACTGCTTCGTCGAGGGTTGTTTCCCCCTCGATCACTTTCCGTGTGGCGTCGTCTTTCAAGGTTCGCAGGCGGCCGGATTCCCTGGCGGCGCGCATAATTTCCTGGGAGGACGCCCGACGAAGGATCATCTCCTGGACCATCTCATCGATGACCAGTATTTCAAATATGCCGGTCCGGCCTTTATACCCCTTGTCCATGCAGCTGTAGCAGCCTTTTCCCTGAACGAAATCGGCACCCTGGACTTTATCCAGACCCCAGTAGGAAAGGGCGGCTGAGGGCGGTTTCCATGGTTTTTTGCAAAATGGACATACTTTCCGTACCAGGCGCTGGGCAATCGAAACCAGCATCACCGATGAGACGAGAAAGGGCTCGATCCCCATGTCGATAAAGCGGGTGATGGCCCCGGCAGCATCGTTGGTGTGAACCGTGCTTAACACCCGGTGGCCGGTGAGGGCACTTTGAACGGCAATGCTGGCCGTTTCCGAGTCGCGGATCTCCCCGACCATGATAACATCCGGATCCTGGCGCATGATGGACCGCAGTCCGCTGGCAAAGGACATGCCCGCTTTGCGGTTGAGCTGGATCTGGCGGATTTTGTTTATGCGGTATTCTACCGGGTCTTCGATGGTGATGATGTTGATGTCCGGCTGGTTGATCTTCTTGAGTATGGAATACAGCGTCGTACTCTTGCCGCTTCCGGTGGGTCCCGTGCTCAAGATCATACCGTATGGTTTGTTGATGATCGGTTCCAGTTTGAGAATATCTGCTTCGCTCATTCCCAGATGTTCGAGCGAATAGACGCCGCCGCTGGTGTCGAGCAGTCGCAACACCATGTTTTCTCCGTAGATGGTGGGAATGGTCGATGCCCGGATATTGATCTCCTTGTTGTCCATGCGAATCGTAAAGCGGCCGTCCTGGGGGATCCGTGAAAGGGAGATATCCATATTGGATAAAATTTTAAGCCTTGAGATGATTAGAAGCAGCAACGATTTGGGTGGGGCCGGCACTTCATGAAGCTTGCCGTCCACCCGGAAGCGAACCTGGACGAAATCCTTTTCCGGCGAAATATGGATGTCGCTGGCACTCTCGCGTACGGCCTGGGAAAGAATCGAATTGACCAGGCGTATGACCGGCGCTTCTTCAGCCATGTCGTGCAGGGAACTGACTTCCACATCCTCAGAGACGGATGCCGTTTCGGCATCCTGGGCGCTCTCGATCTGCATGTCGCTCATGCCGTCAAGCACCCCGCCGATAGCGGAATAAGTGCCGTAAAGGCTTGAAATCATGTGGTTGAGTTCTTGGTAGGTGCAGATTACCGCCTCCACCTCGATATTCGTGTACACTTCGATGGCGTCAAGGGCGTTGATCTCCATGGGGTCGGTCATGGCAATCTTCAGCAGATGGCCGCTTCTCTCGATGGGAACCAATTGATATTTCTGGCACATCTCAAGCGGAATGACACTGGACAGAGAGATGTCAATGGGATAGGCGTCCGGCCTGTATTTTTCGATGGTCAACTGCTGGGAAACCAGGTTTACGATCTCGGAGCTGCTGACAATTCCTTCCCGTACGAGGTATTCACCCAATTTCATATTGTTGCGTTTATGATCGGCAACGGCCTGTTTGAGCTGATCTTCGGTCAGCAGTCCGCCATCGATGAGCATTTCGCCGAGTTTTTTCTTTTCTTTCACATTTCCACCCGCATCCTTTAGCGGCCCTGCAGTCGTCAATAGCCTTTTCCCAGAAATGGATCGGAAAAAAGAACGGTTTGGTCAGCCCAGCCGGAGATGATTTCGGCCGAGCCGGACAACTCACCAGGCAAACTGGCCAGCATATTTTCGGCCTCGGCCGGACTAAAAAAGTAACCGGCAACAAAAATTCCGTATTTCAGTCCGGCCTGATCGTCCCATTGGGTAATTATCCGCATCAGCGGTGCGCCCTTGGTTTTAGATGCTTCGACCGATCGTCGAAAAGCGGCTTCCAAAGAGCTGGTTTGGTCCACCTTAAGCCACCATAGCGGGTACGCGCGTTGAACAAACGCTGCCGGAATGGCCGGAAAGGCAATGGTATCGCCTACGCGGATGGCATCGGCATGGTCAATGTGGGGATTGGCATCCAGCACCGCCTCGAGGATGCGGTCACGAAAGTCACCATAGATGATCTTGACCATCAACCCCAGCGTATCGTTTCTCCGCACGGTCAATGCACCGAGAAGCGACGGCGGTGCCAGTTTGAGGTCATCCGTTTGCTGCGTCGACCCAGCGGGCGCGGGGGGGGACATAACCGTTTCAGTGAACGCCGGCGTTTCCGAAATAGAAGCGGCCTGGATCAGTGACGGTGGAGACACCTCCCTGACCGGGGCGGCTGGCAACGCATCGGCTGGCCCGATGGTGTCGGCAGTCGAACCATTCGCCTGAATCGGCTTCATTGGCGGCGGCCTATGGGAATCAACCATCGGTTGGTGATGGTGCGCGTTCACCGTCGCCGGCCTTGTCGGTTGGCTGCCGGTAATCCAAGCGGAGACCGGTGGAAACCAGGCCGGGGCAACCATATACCCAATCCCGATGACAGCGGAAAAAACCAACGCCGAGAAGACCAGCGTGCGGCGATGGCGATGGGCTTGCCCGTGCCCGGACAGGGTCCGGTCCATGCATGAGCGGACCAGGCGCCAGGTGACCCGGGAGCGGTTCTGAACGATAAGCGCCAGCATGCATTGGTGGCACAAGTTAATAATTTTCCTGGGGTAGCCTCCTGTCAGGCGGTAAATGGCGAGCAGGGCCGGTCCCGTGAAGAGCTGTGGCGGACGGGGTTGACCGCTGGCATGTTTGATCCGGAAACCGATCATCCGGCGGGTATCGGTTAGGCTCATCGGTCCCAGAAAATGGATCAGGTTCACCCGGTCGGCCAGATTGGCGTGACGATCCAGAATATCCTGGAATTCCTCCTGGGCGAATAAGACGATTTGAAGCAGTTTGTGGTCGTTGGTTTCGTAGTTCAACAATTCCCTGAGGATTTCAAGGCAGAACAGGGGAAGCTTCTGCCCCTCGTCAATGATCAATACGATGGTTTTATTTTCATCCACGCCTTTTTGAAACAGGTGATTTTTGATCTGTTCCCTGAAACCATGACCGTCGCTGGCGGGGATTTGATTGCCGACGATCGTGGTACAAATATGTTCCAGAAAAGCCAACGGGGAGTTGAACGAAGGGTCAAGAATCAGGTGAGACTCGATGGTGCTGTCGGAGGCGAATTTTTTAAGCAAGGTTCGGCACAGCGTGGTTTTTCCGGCTCCCACGGCGCCGATAACGATGTTGAGTCCCCGCTTCAGTCGAAGGGCCAGCTCGAGCTTCTGCAGGCAGTCCACATGCTGCCTGGATTGGAAAAAAAAATCCGGATCAGGGGAGTTGGAGAAGGGTTCCCGGTCCAGGTTGAGTATGTTGAAATAGTCCATAAAAGCATTGAACCCTCCCCGCGGCAAGCCGCGGGGAATCTTCACCGTAAGGATGAAAAATCAATTTTCAGTTCGCTCGCCAACCCCGCCGCAAGCGACGGGAAATGCGCTCGCTATCGCGGTTCACCCGGGGCGCATAAATCATTGTCGGCGCGCCGCATCGACGCCCAAAAACTGTTATTCGGCCGGCGCCGACTCGACTTTAGGCATGGGTGCCAATGCCGACGCCGGTCGTGTTTTTTGGTTGTGGGGCGTTATAAAGATCAACAGATCCTGCATCTGGTTGTTTTTAGATTCCCCTTTGAACAGATATCCCAGGCCGGGGATTTTTCGAAACCAGGGGATGCCGTAATCAACGCCCCGATCGGTCTGTTTGTTCAAACCGCCGATCACCGTCGTCTGGCCGTCGAAGAGAACCACATTGGTCTTGGCCTTTTTCGTGATCACCGTGGGATTTCCCGATACGGTGCGGGTAAAATCCAATTCATCCTTGTTGGTCATGATGTCCATCTTCAACGTATCGCCTTCGATGACATGCGGGGTGACCTCCAATCGAAGAACCGCCTTTTTATATTCGATCTGAACTTTGTTGTCGTCTACCGTCTGGAAGGGGACCTCATCACCACTTTCGATGATAGCCGTCTGGTTGTCCAGGGTGGTAATGGATGGATTGGACAATATATTGAGTTTGCCTTCCTCTTCCAGTGCATTGAGTTGGGCGGAGAGCAGCAGATCGCCGGACTGGACAATCATGCCCAGGGCAAATCCGGAACCGGCAACAGTGGCGCCGGACAGATCGGCCGGAAAAGTCGCCGCCCATCCGGATGACGGATTGACCGTGTCTGCGGCACTCAAACCGATGGCATCGCCGGCATTGGGGGTCACCCAATAGTCGTTGCCGGTGTAAAGGCCGCCCCATTGCACACCCAACTCCCGGGCCGTTTCACTGGTGGCTTCGATGATATGCGCTTCAATGAGTACCTGGGCTGTGGGCTGATCCAGTTCGGTAATCAATGCGATCATGCGTTCGAGGTCGTTCCGGGTGGCTTGGATGATCAAGGCGTTGTTGTGTTCGTCCAACAACACCGAACCCAGTATTTTTCCGCTGTCCGCTTCCGTCAGAAACTTTTCCAGATTGGTTTTCAGCTTACCGGCATCAGCGTAATCGACGTGAACGATTTTGGTCAGCAGCGGCTCGGAAAGCTCCATCTGCCTTCGCGTGGAGAGAATTTTCTGGTCCGCCTCCAACTGGCGGACGATATTGGCTTTGTCGTCGAGGGTGACGATGCGCAGCAGGTCGCCCTCCCATGCGTAGGAGAGCCCGTGTGTTTTAAGGATACCTTCGAACACCTGATTCCATGGAAGCTTAACGACATTGAGACTGGTGACCCCTTTGACCGAGTTGTTGATGATGATGCTGATGCCAACCGAACGCGACAGGGCCCGCAGCAGCACAGAGATGTCCGCCTGGTGTATTTTCAATGTGACCGGCTTGTCGGGCAGCGGTCTATCGATCCGCTTCTGGTCAACCACCGTTTTATCGGATGGTGGCAGATTTTCCGGCATATCGATGATGCGATGCTGTTCGGGCGGAGAGAACCCCCGCGATTCGGCTGCCCGGGCCTGCCACTGATCGAAAACGGTCTCTTTCTTCTGAACTTTCTGTTGGCTGCATCCGCTGAAACAGGTCAGCAGAAAAAGGGTTGCCAACACCAACACTACCCATTGATTTCGATGATTGGATGACATGGGGCTCCCTGATGGTCTGTCCGAATTTAAGTGTCCATCCATAATCGGCGTTCTCGAATTATTAACCTTCTGGGGCCGGATCTGATGCGGCCCGCCATCTGCTCTTTTCCGGAAAAGACTAGTTGCCGGTAATGGCTTCGTATTCCATCAACCTCAATGTGATAACTCCTGGTGTATGTTGATTGCCGATTTCAACCTGATGCGGATGAATACGGCGAACGTAGTGTCCCTGGTCATCAATGGCTTCCCCCGAAGTGTACTCTATTCCATTGATAATGGCCAGGCGCTGCGTCCCCACTTCGAGAAAACCGGTGTAAATCAGAGTCGGCCGGGTGTCGGCGGTTACTGTTGCATTATCCGGAACGTCGAGCTGCGGGGTATCCGACAGCACGATGTCGGTTTTTAAAAACGGATCCTTTTCCCACTTGCGTTCGGCACTGCGGATGGTGAACAGCTCCTTGGACAACGCCTTGTCTTCCTTGAGCTGTTGGATAACTTTTTGGGCAAATTCGAGAGCCTGGTCGTCAGGCTTTTTGTCAACTCCCTGTCGACCGCCGGTCGTCACTGGACCCCAATACAGATAACCACCCAGCAATACGGTCGCCGCCATGATAGAGACGATTATTTTTTCCCGTCTAGTCATCGATACCACGAATCCTCATTGCGCGCTGAACGACATTAACGGTGCAGCAGCGATACGGAGAGCATGATCGATTTGTTCTCCTCTGCGCATCGGATTTGGATTTTATTAATCCGGTCTACAAAAGGCTGCTCGACGATGGTGTTGATCAGCGGTTGAACATTTAAAAATTCACCTTTGAAAACGACTTCTACCATCAGCAGGCCGTTTCCCTGGTCAAAGGTCTGTGCATCGGGGGTTACGCTCTCAAGCCTCAGTCCGGCGGTGTTGGCAATATGTTGAAAAAGTTGAGTCAGCCGACCTGTGTTCTCGATATCCAGCGCCGTTTTATCAGGAGATTTCAGTTGGGTAGACGGTGCGATGCGTGCTTGGGCAGCCAGCTTGCTGTATATGGGAGACAGTGCCTGCCGCAAGGCAATTTCTCCGTTCAGCACGGATATCTGACGGTCGTAATCCTTCATGCTGCGGTAGTTCGGATAGATCACCAGGGCCAGAAAGGCCAGCAGGCCGAAGGCGCAGAGAATCACTAAAATGGGGCTGCTTTGGTTTTTCGTGTCGGCCATCGTATTATCGCATGGGTCTTGTTTTTCCCGGATGTCGCTCAGGCGAGTTCGAAGTGGATTAAAAACCGCAGAACCGGTCGGTCGTCCAAGAACTGAAGCCGCTTGCTTTTGACAACGGGCTTGTTGAATAGCGGTGAATCATCGATGGTTAGCATGAAGCTCGCCAAATCCGTTTCGAAGCGGATCTTGTCACCCGTGACAACCCCTTCGATCACCAAGGACGGCTCGGTTTTGTTTTTAGAATTCGCAACGCGTGCATCCATGTCGGCACTCAGGGCGATCAATTGAATATTCGCCGGTGTGAGATGGATGACCTCTGCTATGACCGCGGAACCGTAATACTGCCGACTCAAGGTGGTAATCCGGCCTCGTTTCTGGTTTACCTTTGCATAGAGGGCCATGACCAGTTCCTGTGTCAGCGGCACATTGAAGGCGTCCCGCTGCTGGATTAAACGGTCCACTTGGGCGGCTTTTACGGATATGTGGTGTTCCTGCCATAAAAAGCCGCATAACAGCAACGCCAGGAAACCGATGCTGGCGGCTGAGATGCCGATCCGGATCTGGCGTGCCCGGTTCCTTTTTTCCCGGTGACGATAGGTGAAAAGGAAATTGGGAGTCAGTTCATTGGAGGATAGTCCGATCCCGACAGCCGGAACAAAACTCTCCTTATCCGCCGGGAGTTCCGGAATGGTCACCTTCTGAGTAAAGGCGTGTGGATGGGGAAACGGATTCAGAATGTTGACGGGCACTCCCAGTTGAGATCCGATGTGGGAAATGACCGCCGTGTTGGCTGTCATTTTGCCGGAAATAAGAATGTCGCTGACGCCGGATCGTTTGAAATGAAGGGAAAAGTGGGCGATGGTGCGCTCCACCTGCTTGATCAGGCGATCGATGGCGGGATAGATGGTTTGGAAGATATCGACCGGCTGACCATTTTGATGCCGTGTGGCGGTGGTGCTGCCAGTATCCAGGAACCGGTAAAAGTCTTCCTGGGCGGCAGTAAAATATTCATCTCTTTCTTCGGCGGGGAGAACGTCGCGTTCCTCCATGACCAACGCCGATGGCATGCCGCTGGATGACGGATGTCGATATTGCTCGGCGATGGCATCGATCATGCTGTGCATACCGGCCTTGATGCCCCGCGAAAGGATCAGGTCGCCATTGGCGTAAATAGTGATGCGCGACCAGTCCCGGCCGATGAACAGGCAGCAGGTGTTCTGCCCGGTTTCCTGAACCAAACCCGTCTTCAACAGATTTTGGATGGCAAAGGGGACGATCGAAATGCCGGCAAGCGGATAGCCGGACCGACTGAAAAGCTTCTTCAGGGCTTCCGTTTCGGCAATGGGAATGGTGAATGTCATGACCTGGGTTTTGGTCAATCCGTTTTCATTCACATCCCCCAGTATCCTGAAATCCAGCAACATCTCTTTATCGCTGAAAGTGACTTCTTTCGAAAATGTCCAGAAGACTGCATTTGGAATTTGCTTTTTAGGTAGTTTGGGTATGCGGATGCAGCGGGTTTCCACTTTTGCCGATGCCACACAACACCAGATATCATATCGCTTCAGGCCACTGCAGAATCGTGACAATATCGTAGCCAAGGCCCTGGCCAGGTACGGCGTATCCAACCCGTCGGCCTGTTCGATCTCGATGGTGTCGTAGTCCAGAAGTTCAAAGGTCTTGTCCGAGATTCGGTTGACCTTGGCTATCTTGATGCAGCGGTTGCCTATTTCAACACCGATGCCGATGGCTTTCTGAAAGGATAGTGCCTTTAGCAGCGCCATTTTTTGGGATGGTGCGGCAGGTTCGGTTGGATTGGCAGATGACTGGGGGGGAGTATTGTATCGGATCAGATCCAGTAGTTTTTCAGTAGAGGAAATCTCGTCCTTTCGCGCCAATTCAGTACTCCGTATCGATATGGCTGTCGTGTCTCGAAAACGCGCTTCAGTGGCCAAAAGCATTCCGGATCATTGCGGCAAAAACTGCACAAAGCCGGTAACACATTCAAACGGTTACGATTTTGAACCATTTCGCCGGTGTTTGTCAAGGCTTAATAGTCGGGGACGATGGGACTTATCATTTTTTTATTATTGGATATTTGCCGAATCGCCAGCCGATGCTCCAGTTTTGTACCACCCTGATCTAAAACCGTTCATCCGACTCGGTAATAACGAAAATTCTAAAGAATGGCGCATTAGTTCTTGAAAAAAAATGAACCGCCTTCTATTTTCATCAGGACGACAGCCTTGGAATAATCGCTTTTTTCTACAATATGGAAAGATACCGGAAGAGCCGGAAAGACAGATCGGCCTTCAAACCGCCTGTCAGATGGCACAGGACAGGATGACAAGCACTTTTGTTCCGGAAAAACGTCTATGAAGATGCCCAATCGCTCTGTTCGCCTGACCGACCACATGATGCTGATCGGTTTTATGCTGGCGGTGGTCTACTGGATTCTTGACTCCATATTGTCCATATTCACCAGTTACGGCAATCTGCTCGAACAAATGCTGGGCATAAACCTCGACGAGGTGTGGACGCGGATCATCGTGCTGTGTTTGTTTGCCATTTTCGGTTCCCACGCACAATATACCATCAATGAACGGAAAAAAGCCGAAGCCTCGCTCGAACGTGACGCCGCCACTCGTGAACGCTTTCAGCGCCTGCTGTCGCCTGATCTCGCCGAAAGGGTCGTATCCGGCGAACTGAAGGTTGAAAAGGGCGGAAAAGACCGGGTCGCAACGGTCCTTTTTGTGGATATCCGGGGTTTCACCACAATCAGCGAAAACAACCAGGCCTCTGAAGTGCTGCGCCTTCTCAATGAGTACTACGAGGTGTTGGTGGAAGTGGTATTTCGCCATGAAGGAACCGTGGATAAGTTCATTGGAGATGAGATGATGGTGATCTGGGGAGCGCCGGTCGCTCATGATGACGATCCCCAACGGGCCGTGATGGCCGCTCTGGAAATGAAAACCGCACTCGCCGACTTCAACCGTAAAAGAGCGGATGCGAAACGTCCGGAAATCAAGTTCGGCATCGGCATCAACACCGGCAATCTCATGGCGGGGTATATCGGTTCCTCGCATACCATGAGCTATTCAGTCATTGGCGACACTGTCAACACCGCCTCACGATTGTGCTCCGCGGCACAGCCTGATCAGATTCTGATCTCCGAGAATACGTGGGCCCAGGTAAAACACCGATTTGATGCCCATCCATTGGGTAAGATTCATGCCAAGGGTAAATTCAAACCGATCAACGCGTTCGCCGTCGCCGGTGAAAAAAGACACTCCGGATGATTGTCGTTCACTTGCTTTCCTGCCGTGGTTCCCCATCGGTCACAAAACCAGGTGCTGCTTTACGGCGAATGTCAAATATGCTAAGAAGCCTGCTCTTATCATTACTTGAAACGATTGTTCGCTCAATATGACACGTATCGGGTTGGGATATGACATTCATCGGTTGGTGCCGGGCAGGAAGTTGGTGCTAGGCGGCGAAACCATCCCGTTTGAAAAGGGGTTGCTGGGGCATTCTGACGCCGACGTTCTGGTGCATGCCGCCTGTGATGCGCTTCTGGGCGCGATGGGAATGGGGGACATTGGCGACAGTTTTCCCGATACGGACCCCCGTTACCTCAATATCTACAGTATCGACCTGTTGACGGCGGTCTACCGCCGGGTAAACGCATCGGGACTCGAACTGGTCAACATGGATGCCACCGTGTTTGCCCAGGAGCCCCGTCTATCTCCTTACAAAGACCGGATGGCCGAGCGGATGGCCGACAGCATGTCGGTGGATAAGGGGCTGATCAACATCAAGGCGACGACCACCGAAGGGCTTGGGGCCATCGGCCATGGAGACGGCATAGCCGCCATGTGTGTGGTCCTGCTTCGATCCGCAACGCCGAAATCAGGCAATTCGTGTCCTTCCGGAAATGGCTGACCCGGGTTGAGGCCAGGGCTCCAGCGACATTGAAAGCGACGGATGCGTTGGGGATAGCGCTACGCTTCACCTCGTGCTCAATGGAGCGAGAAAGCGGGCCGGGACCGGAATCGACCCATTTGTTGACGGACTCGATGAGAACGCGAGAGGCTTCCTACTGATGGTTATGCGTATCTACAACACACTGACCAAATCAAAAGAGACATTTGAACCGGTGGTACCCGGTCAGGTGATGATATATGTGTGCGGCCCGACCGTTTATGACTCCTGCCATGTGGGTCATGCCCGATCGGTCGTGGTGTTCGATGTGGTGGTTCGTTATTTTCGTGCTATGGATTATCAGGTCACCTACATCCGTAACTTCACGGATGTGGATGACAAGATCATCAACCGGGCCAACATGGTTGGCATGGATGCACGCCATCTTGCGGAAAAATATATCGACGAGTTCCACCGTGACATGGATGCACTCAATGTGATGCGTGCCGACCGGGAACCGAGGGTCACGGAACACATCGCCGACATCATTGACATCATCGAGAACCTGGTGGAAAAAAAGGCCGCCTACCTGGTCGGCGGGGATGTGTTTTACGCGGTGGAGACCTTCAAAGACTATGGAAAGCTATCCGGACGCAAACTGGCCGATATGGTTGCCGGCAGCCGGATCGAAATCAACGAGAACAAGCGTAATCCTTTTGATTTCGTGCTTTGGAAATCCGCCAAACCGGGTGAACCGTCATGGCCGAGCCCCTGGGGTGCGGGTCGTCCCGGCTGGCATATCGAATGCTCGGCCATGAGCAGCCGGTTTCTCGGCGAAACCTTTGATATTCACGGAGGTGGCAAGGACCTGATCTTTCCCCACCACGAAAACGAAATCGCGCAATCCGAAGCTGCCCACGGCAAACCGTTCGCCCGATATTGGATGCACAATGGATTCGTGAACATCAATAACGAAAAAATGTCCAAATCCTTGAACAATTTCCTGATGATCAAGGATATCCTGAAATCCTACCACCCCGAAACGGTCCGCCTGTTCCTGCTCTCGAGCCATTACCGCAGCCCCATTGATTTTTCCGATCAGAATCTGAAAGAATCGGAAAAGGCGCTGGATAAAATTTATGGCCTGCTCAAGCGTCTGGACGAGGAGGCCGGTCATACCGAGGCAGACGATCCGACAACCGGTAAAAACTATTGGCCGGCCTTCCGTGAGGCCATGAACGATGATTTCAACACGGCCAAAGGTGTCGGCATACTGTTTAACTTGGTGAAAGAAGCAAACCGGATACTGGATGAAGAGGGCCGGTCGTCGAAGGCCGAGGGTGATCTGGCATCCCTGAGCATCGACCTGATGCGCATAGGCGGTGTGCTTGGGATTCTCCAACAATCCTGGCAATCCTTTTTCGAGCAGCGGACCAGCAGCCAGCTACAGAATGTGGCGGTCTCCACCGAAGCGATCGACGCACTGGTGGCTGAACGTGCCGCCGCCCGCAAAAACAAAGACTGGAAACGGGCCGACGAAATCAGGGCCCAGCTCGAAGAAGCCGGAATCCTCCTCGAAGACAAAGGCGACGGAACCCATTGGAAAGTGGCCACCTGATCCCGCATGTCATCTTTTAAGCTCGTATCTGAATTCACCCCCTGCGGCGACCAGTCCCGGGCCATCCACACCATCTCCGAACAGATCCTAAGCGGTGTGCACAGCCAGGTCCTGCTGGGAGTGACTGGTTCCGGCAAGACCTTCACCATGGCCAACATCATCGCCACGGTCAATCGCCCGGCGCTGATTCTGGCGCCTAACAAAACCCTAGCGGCCCAACTCTACAACGAATTTCGTTCCCTTTTCCCGGAAAACAGCGTCGAGTATTTCGTCAGCTACTACGACTATTACCAGCCGGAAGCCTATCTCCCCACCACGGACACTTACATCCAAAAGGATTCTTCGATCAATGAACTGATCGATAAAATGCGCCATTCCGCCACCCGCAACGTGCTGTCTCGATCCGATGTCGTCGTGGTAGCCAGTGTCTCCTGCATTTTCGGCTTGGGTGCCCCGGAGGATTACCTCTCCATGCGTGTCACCATTACGACCGGTATGGATCTTCCCCGGGAGCGGTTGCTCTATCAGTTGGTGTCCATCCACTACCAGCGAAACGATATGGATTTCCATCGTGGTGTCTTTCGGGTGCGGGGGGATCGGGTGGAAATTTTTCCCGCCTACGAGGAGGACACGGCGGTCCGCATCGATTTTTTTGGGGATGAAATCGAAAATATCTTTGAATTCGATCCCCTGAAAGGCACCACTATCAGGTGCCTGGACGAGATCACCCTGTTTCCTGCCAGCCACTACGTGACGCGCAAAGCCACGCTCGAGCGGGCCACGAAAACCATCGTTCGGGAACTGAAGGATCGCGTCGATTATTTCCGGAATGAAAACAAGCTCATCGAAGCCCAACGCATCGAAGAGCGCACGCTCTTCGATCTTGAAATGATCCAGGAGATCGGGTACTGCAACGGCATCGAAAACTACTCCAGGCACCTGACCGGCCGTCTGGCCGGCCAGCCACCGCCGACACTGCTCGATTACTTCCCTAAAGATTTCCTCATTTTCGTGGATGAGAGCCACATCGCCGTGTCCCAGATCCGGGCCATGTATAAAGGAGACCGCTCTCGTAAAACCACGTTGGTCAATTATGGGTTCCGGTTACCCTCGGCCCTTGACAACCGGCCGCTCAAGTTCGACGAGTGGTCCAGCCGCATCAATCAGGTCGTTTATGTATCGGCCACACCGGCAGAGTATGAACTGACCGCCTCGAACGGCCGGGTCGTGGAGCAGATCGTCCGGCCCACCGGACTCATCGACCCGGTGGTGCACGTGCGGGGAGCCCGCAATCAGGTGGATGACCTTTATGGTGAAATCAGGAACCGGCAGCAGCGCGGGGAGCGCATTCTGGTGACCACACTGACCAAACGAATGGCGGAAGACCTCACTGAATATTATACGGATCTGGGGCTGTCCGTGCGATACTTGCATTCCGATATCCACACCATGGAGCGCATGGACATCATCCGGGATTTACGGGTAGGCAAGTTCGATGCGCTGATTGGCATCAATCTGCTGCGGGAGGGCTTGGATATCCCCGAGGTGTCCTTGGTTGCCATCCTGGATGCGGACAAGGAAGGCTTTTTGCGATCCAAGCGCTCACTGATTCAAACTTTTGGCCGTGCGGCCAGAAACATCAACGGCACCGTGGTGCTCTATGCCGACCGGATCACTGCTTCCATGAAGGAGGCGATTGAAGAAACCAACCGGCGGCGGGAGATCCAGCAGCAGTACAATGAAATGCACCACATCACCCCGCAATCCATTCACAAGAGCATAACGGATATATTCGACAGCGCCTATCAGTCACCGGATACCGAACCGATGCAGGTGGCCGAAGTTCCGGTTGACTTCGGCCCGGATGATAACATCGAATCCGTTATCCGTGATCTGGAAACCCAAATGAAGGCCGCGGCCCGGGACCTGGCGTTCGAGAAAGCCGCTTCGATCCGGGACCGGATCAAAGCGCTACGAAAACGGCTGCTGTTTGAATCATAAGCATTGGTGAGCGTCATGGTACAACCGATGGGCCGTATGGATTCATCAGACCACCTGTCCGGGATTATTGGCGCCATTTCCGACGGTCCCGGTGTCTACCTGATGAAAGATACCAGCGGAGAAATCATCTATGTAGGCAAAGCGATCAACCTGCAAAAACGGGTGGCATCCTACTTCCAGCGGCAGGATGCCCATGGCGCGAAAACCGAATTGATGGTCGCCCGGGTGGCTGACATTGAAACCGTGGTTACGGCTTCGGAAAAAGAGGCATTGATCCTCGAATCCAACCTGATCAAGCGGCACAGGCCCCGTTTCAATGTGGTGCTCAAGGACGACAAACGGTATCCTTCCCTTCGAATCGATATCAACTCGACCTATCCTAAAATTGAAATCGTCCGTAAAACGCCAAAGGATGGAGCCGTTTATTTCGGACCGTATTCATCCGCCCAAGCCGTGCGGCAGACCGTCAAACTGATCAATAAAACGTTTCCGCTTCGAAAGTGCAGTGATCGCACGTTGAACCACCGCACCCGGCCGTGCATCCACCATCAGATGGGCCAATGTCTGGCTCCCTGTTGCCTGCCGGTTGATCCGAAAGCCTACCGGGAAATGGTTAAGGACGTCATCCTCTTTCTAAAAGGGCGCACCCCGGAGCTGATCAGGCGGATCCGGCGCCACATGCAAAAGGCCTCCGATGCGTTGGAATTTGAAACGGCGGCGGCGCTGAGAGATCGGATGGTTGCCCTGGAAAAAACCCTGGAGCGCCAAGTAACCGTAACCACCGACTTTCTGGATCGTGATGTGATCGGTATCAGTGGCAACAGCGACTTCAGGTTGGTGAGCGTGATGAACCTTCGCCGCGGTTTTCTGCAGGGGATCCGTCATTTTGAAATCAGTCACGCCGCGCCTGAAAAAGGTGAATTGATGGCCCAGTTTCTGGCGCAGTATTACCAACAGACCCACGGGATCCCAGGAGAAGTGCTGGTACCTGAACTGCCGGAAAATAGCGAACTGCTGGAAGAGACCCTCTCTGAGTGGAAGCGGAGGCGGGTGAGGATTCGTCACCCCAAAAGGGGTGAAAAAAAACGGCTGCTGGAGATGGCTGAAAACAATTCTGAAAACACCCTTCGTGAGCGGCTCCAGAAGGCCTCCCGTGAAGCCGCTGTCCTCGATGGGCTGAAACGGCGGCTTCGTATGGATCGACTGCCGCAGCGGATCGAGTGTTTCGACAATTCCAACTTGGCCGGCACGAACCCGGTTTCAGCCATGGTCGTTTTTGTCGAAGGCCGGCCTTATAAGGCCGGCTATCGCCGTTACACCACCCGCACGGTATCCTCCCCGGACGATTATGCCAGTATGGCCGAAGTACTGACGCGACGGTACAGCAAGCTCGGGTCGTCCGGTCCTGAACCGGACCTGCTGCTGGTGGACGGTGGAAAAGGGCAGGTGAATATAGCCGTCGCGGTAATGGAACGGTTGGGATTGACGGGGCGGTTTGCCATCGCAGGGATCGCCAAAATGGACGCGGATAAAAAAGAGACCGAAGACAAGATCTATCTGCCTAATAGAGCCAACCCCGTCAACCTGGGGGCGGATGGCAGGCTTTTGTTGCTGCTCCAGCAGATAAGGGACGAGGCCCATCGCTTTGCCGTGACGTTTCAGCGCAAACAGCGGGCCCGCAAGATGATCAAATCCGCGCTGGACGGCGTCGCCGGGGTGGGGCCCAAACGAAAGCGCCTGCTGATGAGGCATTTCGGCAGCCTGAATAAGATCCGGGCAGCCACTGAGAATGAGCTCAGCAGACTGCCCGGCATCAATGAATCCCTGGCCAAGGCCATCAAACAGGCACTAGTTTAACTTGGCAAGATCGTTCTTCAGCTCCTGAACGGCAGCAGCGGATTTCATCAAGGCATTCTTCTCATCCTCGGTCAGCGTAATTTCAATCACCTGTTCCATGCCGTTTTTACCCAGCTTGACCGGTACACCGATAAAAAGGTCGTTTATTCCGTATTCACCCTGGAGATAGGCGGCACAGGGCAAGACTTTTTTCTTGTCTTTTAGTATGGATTCAGCCATTTCCACGGCGGCGGAAGCCGGTGCGTAATAGGCGCTGCCGGTCTTCAGCAGACCGACGATTTCAGCCCCGCCGTTTGCGGTGCGCTTCACCAGTGCGTCGATGCGGTCCTTGGGCAGCAGTTCGGTGATGGGAATTCCGGCCACCGTCGAGTAGCGGGGCAGTGGAACCATGGTGTCTCCATGCCCGCCCAACACGAAGGCGTGGGTATTTTCCACGGACACATCCAGTTCCATGGCAATGAACGCCCGGAAACGGGCTGAGTCCAGCACGCCGGCCATACCCAGAACCCGGTTCTTGGGGAAACCGGAAGCTTCAAAGGCCACGTGGCACATGGCGTCGAGGGGATTGCTGACGATAATCAGGATGGCGTCCGGGGAATGTTTGGCGATCTGCTGGGTAACGCTTTTGATGATCCCGGCGTTGGTGCTGATCAAATCGTCCCGGCTCATGCCGGGTTTACGGGGAATACCGGCGGTGATGATTACGATGTCCGATCCCGCGGTCGCTTCATATCCGTTGGTACCTGTCAGTTTGGCATCGTGCTTTTCAATAGGTGCGGCCTCTGTCAGGTCAAGGGCCTTTCCCTGGGGAACGCCTTCGACGATGTCCACCAGAACGACATCGCAAAGTTCTTTTTCAGCCAGCCGCTGGGCTGCGGTCGCACCAACATTTCCAGCGCCGACAACGGTAACTTTTTTGTCCATAACATGCTCCTTTGAGGGTTGAAGGGTTATTATTTCGATTTTTAGAAATTGTTCGGAAGAAGAAAACTTGATAACACACAGTCAGTTTATGTCAATATGTTTGTTTTATAAGAAGTTAGTTCTCAAATGTTGACAATAAAAGGGCAAACAGGATAAAACACCTTTTGTGACAAAATATTAGGTTCATTGGGAATCATTTCACGCCGTAAGCGATGAAAATTCGGAAAGAACCGAAAAATGACAAGTTGGGTTGCCGCGTTTTCCCAGTCCCCACAGGACAATGGCGGCAAAACCACTGTTTGACTGCCAGCAAAAACAGGATCGTGAATGGACATCAGCCTGCAAATCAAATCCCTGCTTAATGAAGCCGAATTGTACCGTGCCCAGGGACTGTTTCCCGAAGCAAAGGATAAGTACCATGCAGCGTCAGCCATGATCCACAAGATCGATAAGCTTAAAAACAAGGACAGTCTGCTGAAGGCCATTTCGGACAAGATTCATTCCCTTGAAAAAAAGACGGAGAAGGTTGAAACCGGTCCCTCCTCTCCGGAATTGTCTGAAAAAGGGCAGAACCTGATAAAGAGCCTGTTTGGTGAAAACGATCTGCAAAAAGCTGTCGCCTTAGCCAAGTTCGGTCAATTCGAGCGGGCTATCGTCGAGTTGGAAGCCTTGCTGAAAGACGATGTATACCGCGTGGATGCAGGCAAAAACATTATCCGATGCAAGATGGCGATCGCTTCTGTGGACGATGCCATCGACCAATACCATCGATGGCTTTCCGGAGACCTGTTCAACGGCCATCAACTGGAGTCCATACGGACCTATCTTCAGCCGATTATTGACAGGAAAGGCATCGATAAGATCCTGCCCGTGCCGGTGAGTGAAAGAGATGAAATTCATGCCGGCGCCGATTCAGGCGGAATCGAGTTCAGCATGCCCGAACCCGAAGAGGAAATACTGGATATCACTTCCATCGGCATCACCTTTACCAGTGGCACCCATAAGGGAAAAATGGTCGAGTTCGATGTCAATTTTCAGTCCGGTGGGACATTGAGCCTGATCATCTCCAAAAACGATAAAGGCCTGATCGACGAGTTGAAAACAGGAGATAACCTCGACGATATCCAGTTCTACTCACCCATTGCCATGTTCAAAGGAACGGCCGTCGTTGCCAACAAGACACGGATCGATGCCGGGCCGAAACAGGGCGATTTTTGTCTCGACTTAAAAGTTACTAGCACTTGACGATTAATTAACGCTGCAGTCAAACTTTGAATGCGAACACCGTATTGCGGCTAAACAAGGTCTCCAGCGCTTACATCATTACATCAGCTAAGGACAATCTTTATGGCCATTTTCAACCTGAAGAAAAGGGAAATCGAGTGTAAGGTCGTATACTACGGGCCGGGTCGGTGCGGCAAGACAACGAACCTCGAATATGTATTCAAATCATACAAAAAACAGGTGACCGGAGAAATGGTTTCCATCAATACGGAAGGTGACCGCACCCTGTTTTTCGACTTTTTACCAATCGGTTTGGGGAAGATAAAAGGATGCGACATCCGTGTACAACTCTACACCGTACCCGGACAGGTCAAATACAGCTCGACGCGCAAACTTGTTTTGCGTGGCGTGGACGGCATCGTTTTTGTGGCGGATTCTCTGGAGGTGCGTCGGGAAAAAAATATGATCTCCCTGAAGGATCTGCAGAGCAACCTCAAGGAATATGGCAAAAGCATATTCAAGGTTCCGCTTATTATGCAGTATAACAAAAGAGATCTTGCGGATGAGGGAATCCCACTGATGTCCATCGAACAGATGGATCGTGACTTGAACCGGCAGTTGAAAGTCCCTGCTTTCCCGGGCAGTGCGGTGAAGGGGACGGGGGTGGGAGTGACACTGAAGGCGTGTTTAATGGAAACACTGAAATCCTTGCAAAGGGAATTCAAGTGGGCAAAATAGGGGCCGGTCCTTCCGATGAATGAAAGCGTTGCGTTATCGGGAAGCCTGGGCTTCCTCTCCCTGGGTGACATCATTCAACTGCTTGGTTCAAGCGGTAGCACGGGGGTGCTCCGTCTGATCAACCGTTATGCACCGGATCCGGGATTCATCTATTTTATCGAGGGAAATCCGATCAATGCCCAGAGCGGAGATGTCGAGGGGCTCGATGCCCTATACTCTCTTTTTGGATGGGTCAACGGTTCTTTTGAGTTCACTCGAGAGGCCGTGTTGGCCGATAAACGAATCAACAAGAGCCGGATGGGGATCATCCTGGAGGGCATGAAGCTGCTGGATGACGGTCATATCAAGAAGGTCGGACCGGCCAATGCCGCCGAGAAAGCTGCCGACATGAAACGATTGCTTTCCAAGACCGCCATCGTCAAGGGCCCGCTCGTGGATTACATGTACGTCGTCGATGAGGAGGACTTTTTCGACAGCGAGCATATCGTAGAAGAAGGTAAGCACGGAAGCTGGATCTGGGTGATATTGGAGGGCGTCGTCGATATCGTCAAAGAGGTGGAGTCGGGCACTATTCCCATTATCCGTATTGGCGACGGCTCATTTATCGGCAGTATGGCCTCTTTTCTGTTGCAGGGCCACATCCGCACCGCCACGGCTATCGCCGTGGGCAATGTCCAACTGGGTGTTCTGGATTCCCAGCGCCTGGCCCAGGAATACGCCGGCATGTCACTGGAATTCCGAACCTTCTTAACCAGCCTGGACAAGCGAATGAAACAGCTGACCGATCGCATCGTTGAATATCATGACGGGAATATTCAGACCGCTGAGATCCTGAAAGATAAAAAGGTGCTCCTCCGACAAGGAAAAGCCGAAGAACAACAGCTTTACGTGCTGAAACAGGGCCGGGCCTCCGTTGTGAGAGATACCGAAAACGGCCCGGTCGTTCTGTGCCATCTTTACAAAGGCGACTTTTTTGGCGATGTGCCTTTCCTGCACCTGGGACAAGAGCCCGAAGGCGCATCCATCTATGGTTCGGAAAATATAAAAATCGCCAAGATAGAAGCCGTATCGCTGCAAAAGGAATACAACCGACTCTCGACCACGTTTAAAAACATTGTGGATAATATGGCCACCTGCATGTCTGTGACCGCGGACATCGTCTGCCGTTCCCTGGCTTCCAAAAAAGAGGTGGCCGCGGACACAAACGCCCGGCAATAAATAGGAATGGCCATCGTCGGCATCGGAAACCCCTTACCATCGGGACAAAGGTGAACCCCAATGAACGAAAAGAGAAAGCATTCCAGAGTGGATTCGATCTATCTGCTCAATTATGTGAATCTGGATGAGAATGACAAAGAGATGATGCAAGGCATGGGGCGCACGATCAACGTCTCCGAGTCGGGGATCATGCTGGAAACCCACGTGCCATTCAGCGAGAATGATACGGTGGACGTCGTCGTGGGGCTCAAAGAGGACATGGTGACCATTCGCGGAAAAGTGGTCTTCAGCCGGACCACCGATGCCGGGTTGCATCAGTCCGGCATCCAGTTTCTGTCCATCGAAGATGCATCGTTGGCGACCCTTCGCCGTTACATCGATGCATTCAATGCCTTTTCCGCCAATGCTTGAACTCGATCAGGTGAACATCATCGAATGAATCGACCCCGGAAGGCCAGCCTGTCGGGTAAACAAAGGAATCTTACACATGACACGTGTGGTACGAGAAACTGGTTTTTCAAACTTGAAATTAATTCAACGCGGCAAAGTCCGAGACATGTATGATCTGGGCGATGCCTATCTGATGGTAGCGACGGACCGGATGTCTGCGTTTGATGTGGTCCTGCCCGATCCCATACCGGATAAAGGCGTCGTGCTTACCCAGATTTCCCTTTTCTGGTTCGACATCATGAAGCCGCTGATCGGCAATCACGTCATCACCGCCGATGTCTCTCGCTTTCCTGAATCCTGCCGACCCTATGCCCGGGATCTTCAAGGACGCAGCATCGTCGTCAAAAAAGCCAAGCCGCTTCCAGTGGAGTGCGTGGTCCGCGGCTACATTACCGGGTCCGGTTGGAAGTCCTACCTCAAGGACGGGACCGTTTGCGGCATCCGTCTTCCGGAAGCGCTGGTCGAATCCGACCGGTTGCCAATGCCGATTTTCACACCGTCTACCAAGGAAGAGATCGGCAAGCACGATATCAATATCGACTTCGACGAAATGGTTAAGCGGATCGGCGCGCCGTTGGCGGAACAGGTCAGGGATCTATCACTGGCCATATATAAAAAAGGTGCACAGATCGCCGATGAAAAAGGGATCCTCATCGCCGATACCAAATTCGAGTTCGGCCTGGTGGATGGTAAACTGATTCTCATCGATGAAGTGTTGACCCCTGATTCATCGCGGTTCTGGCCTAAAGCCACCTACACTCCAGGAGGATCGCAGAAGAGTTTCGATAAGCAGTATCTGCGCGATTACCTGCATTCGCTGGACTGGAACAAAACCGCACCGGGGCCCCGACTTCCCCAGGCGGTGATAGACAATACGCGAGCCAAGTATGTGGAGGCCCTGACGCTGCTTTGCGGCGACAGCCATGGACTTTGAAATCACCCCCGTTTTGATGAGGCAGATCAAAACGGAAGATCATACCTTTAAAATAACCACGAAAACCGAAAAAACCGAACTGGCTGGGTGCATCCGCGCCATCGGTCTCCTGCAACCGCCGGTGCTTATAAAATCAGGGCAAGATTTCACCATCGTTTGCGGATTCCGCCGGATCAACGCGTGTGAAACCTTGAACAGGCAAACGATTCCGGCCCGAATACTCCCATCCACGGTCTCAACCATTCGGTGTGCCCAGATCGCCGTATTGGATAACGCTTCACAACGCCCATTAAACATTGTCGAACAATCCCGTGCATACGCGTTGATCCGAAAGTATGCTGATGATTCAACCGCCTGGTTGAAGATTGCCGAATCGGCAGGATTGGCCGGCAGTCAAACTGCAGTGGATCGGATCACCCCAATAGCCGACATGCCGGTACCCATGCAGGAAGCCATCCTCGAGGGAAGCATTGCCCCTCCCATCGCCCTTCAGCTCAGCCAGTTGGCGGGCGATGATGCCAACGCCCTGTGTCGCTTTTTCCGGCAACTTAACACCGGTTTGAACATCCAGCGAGAACTGTTGGCGTTGGTTTCTGAAATCTCACTCAGGGATGATGTTCCCATCGCCGGGTTGATAGCGCAGGCAGATATTGCCGATACTATGAATAATGCGGATTTACCCGCACCACAAAAAGCGCAACAATTGAGAATGACGCTTAAGTCGAAGCGCTTCCCCCAATTGAGCAAAGCCGAAGCGGCGTACAACCAAAAGGTGAAATCCCTTAAATTGAACCCTCGTGTTCAAATTCATCCTCCGCGGTTTTTTGAAGGAACGTCCTACCGGTTGAGCTTGACCATTGATTCCCGCCGGGAGTTGAAATCCCTGCAATCCGAATTGGATAAGCTGGTTCTCCACCCCAATCTGCTTCCGGAATAGATTCCTAAGCAAACGCTTCCTTTTGCACGATACGATGGCGATCCGCTGATGAAATGATCTGTGTATGCCGCCGGCTTATATAGCTAAATGGCTATGATTGTAACGCAGAGCCCCCCTGTGGCTTGCCGCAGCGGATGATTGGCTTGAGTCGCGTCAGTGCATATTAAGGAACCGTTTCGATGATCATCGATTTTACATCCACTCGACAACTCCCCGCTTCACCGATGGCCGGAATACCTGCTTCGTTCCAGGAAACAAGGGAGTAAAGGCTATCGTAGCTATCGTCCTCCTCGTTGCCTTCATCTCTGAAAATCTCTAACAATCTGTAATTTAATAAAATATATTACATTGCGTCAACATGTTTTGCATGTTTCCGGCGGCGAACTAAAAATACATAGAAAATATGGTTATAATTAAAAAACATGAACAAATATTACTTGACAAATACAAGGCAAGATATATAAGCTCTTTTAAGAAATAAATGGAATTCATTTAATATGGGGATTCAGGAACGAAAAGAGAGGGAGCGTGAACGACGCCGGCAACAGATCATGGTTGCCGCCAAGCGGGTCTTTACCAACAAGGGGTTCGCCAAGGCAACCATGGAAGACATTGCCAAAGAAGCCGAACTTAGCCCCGGTACATTATACCTTTATTTTAAAAACAAGGACGAACTATACGCCTCTCTGTCTCTTCGAATTCTTCAATACCTGATGATCCGCCTTGAACACGTCAACGCCGAACCGTTCACCGATGCGTCACAACGCTTGAACGCCCTGAAAGAAGCCATGTTCGATGTTTACGAGTTCGATCCGCTCATTCTGATCAACATGTTCCACATGCAGTCCAGTGAAACGCTGAAGAACCTTTCTCCGGATTTGTTGAACCAGATTGAATCGCTGAGTCGCAGTTCCCTGAAAGTCATGGCAAACATTTTTGAAGAGGGTATCCGCAAAAACATGTTTGTGGACAGACACCCGACAGCCGTTGCCGATATCCTCTGGTCTCTTTTTTCCGGCATCATTCTCTGGGAAACCAGCAAAAAAATCATCAATGGCGAAAAAGACTTTTTAAAAGAGACTTTCGATACCGCATTTGAAATCTTTTCCCGCGGGATCATGCGCCATTGAGCGGCGCACCAACCATTATCTGTTTGACGACAACACTTAACTGGAATGGATGAAAGGGGGGATTAAACAAGGGGAGGGGGACTTCTTTTCAAATGCAATCACCTCGGAAAGATGGTTTGAGAACTAAGGGGCAGACGACAGGGAGCAAATGAAAGACGCACTGAAAAGAAGCCAAACGCACACCAGTCCGACTGAACTTACAACTTTAATCGGAGGAGAGTGACCCATGGCAGAAAAAGAAGTTGTCGAAACATCAGAGGCGCAAATTGCCGTACACTGGCAGGAAGAGGGATACTACTATCCGTCCACCGAGTTCATCGCCCAGGCAAACATGACGGACAAAGGCATCTACGACCGGTTCAGCCTGGATAATTTCCCAAATTGCTTCAAGGAATATGCCGATCTCTTAACCTGGTACGAATACTGGGACGAAATTCTGGATACCAGCGATGCACCCTGCTACAAGTGGTTCAAGGGCGGAAAGATCAACGCCAGCTACAACTGCGTGGACCGTCACCTGAAGAATAACAAGAACAAGACCGCCATCCACTTTGTTCCCGAGCCGCTGGATGAGAAATACGAGCACATCACCTACCAGGAGCTCTATGTGCGGGTGAATGAATTTGCCGCCCTGCTCAAGGATTTTGCCGGTCTGAAACGCGGTGACCGGGTTACCCTGCATATGCCCATGATTCCCGAACTGCCCATCACCATGCTGGCCTGCGCCCGTTTGGGCGTGATTCATTCCCAGGTGTTCGGCGGGTTCAGCGGGACCGCCTGTGCCGACCGCATCGTCGACTCTGGCAGCCATGTCCTGATCACGGCAGATGCCTACTACCGCAGCGGTACGCTCCTCGACCACAAGCAGAACGCGGACATCGCCGTCAAGCATGCCGAAAAAGACGGGCAGAAGGTCGACAAAGTACTGGTCTGGCAGCGCTACCCCGGCAAGTACTCCGCCAAGACCCCCATGGTCGACGGACGCGACTTTTTCGTCAACGACCTGCTGAAGAAATACTATGGCGCCCGGGTGGAACCGGAACGCATGAACTCCGAAGACCCGCTGTTTTTGATGTACACCTCAGGCACCACCGGCAAACCCAAAGGCTGTCAGCACGGCACTGGCGGCTACCTCTCCTACGTCACCGGAACCTCCAAGTTCGTTCAGGACATCCATCCCGAAGATGTCTATTGGTGCATGGCCGATATCGGCTGGATTACCGGCCACTCCTACATTGTTTACGGCCCGCTGGCCAACTGCGCCTCGACGGTCATCTACGAGGGCGTGCCCACCTATCCGGATGCCGGGCGCGCCTGGCGCATCGCCCAGGACCTGGACGTGAATATCTTCCACACCGCCCCCACGGCCATTCGCGCCCTCAGGAAAATCGGCCCTGACGAACCGGCCAAGTACACCTACCACTTCAAGCACATGACCACCGTGGGCGAACCCATCGAGCCGGCCGTATGGAAGTGGTACCACAAGGAAGTCGGCAAGGGTGAAGCCATTATCGTAGATACCTGGTGGCAGACCGAAACCGGCGGTTTCCTTTGCAGCACCCTGCCGGCCATCACCCCCATGAAACCGGGCAGCGCCGGGCCGGGCATGCCGGGTATTCACCCCATCATTTACGACGACGACGGCAATGTGGTTCCCCGGGGAGCCGGGAAGGCCGGCAACATCTGCATCCAGAACCCCTGGCCAGGCATGTTCATGACCATCTGGGGCGACCGTGATCGCTTCGTTGACACTTATTTTGCCCGCTACTGCAAGGATCCCAAAAGCACGGATTGGCGGGATTGGCCCTACCTGACCGGTGACGCCGCCGTGGAGGCCGAAGACGGCTATTACCGGATCCTGGGGCGCATCGACGACGTCATCAACGTGTCCGGGCACCGCCTGGGGACCAAGGAAATCGAATCCGCCGCCCTGGTGGTGCCGGAAGTGGCCGAAGCCGCCGTCGTTCCGGTCAACCACGAGATCAAGGGCAAGGAACCGGATCTTTACATCGCGCTCAAACCCGGTTTCACAGCCAGCGACGAAATGGCCAAGAAGATTTCCGATGTGGTCTGTGACCAGATCGGCAAGATTGCCAAGCCGCGCAAGGTATGGATCGTCAAGGATATGCCCAAGACCCGCTCTGGCAAGATCATGCGCCGGGTGCTGGGTGCACTGTCCAACAACCGCGATGTGGGTGACGTCATGACTCTGGCCAACCCCGAAATTGTCGAAGAGATCAAACAGATGGTCAAATAATCATTTTCAAACAAAACGGACCGGGATCGGAAGTGCTTTCCGATCCCGGTCCGAAAGAGTCATGAAAGGAGGTGAGGGCGCGCCCTGAGCGATCAGGAGAACCAGTAATTTATTTGGCGGCCGGTCAACTTCATTGACGAAAAGGCACAGGAGGAAAAACTATGGCAGGAACCACGTGGGTTTACATCATGTTGGGTCTTTATATTATCTACTGTTTTTATTGGGGGCTTAAAGGGTATTTCACGGAAAAGACCTCTTCCGGTTACTCCATCGCCGGACGATCCATTCCCTTTTTCGCCTTTCTGCTGGCGGCAACGGCGGCATCGTTTTCGGGATGGACCTTCATCGGCCATCCGGGTCTCATCTGGCGGGACGGTCTGTCCTATGCGTTCGCCTCGTTTTACGTGCTGACCATTCCCATCACCGGTACGTTCTTTTCAAAGCGCACCTGGCTGTTGGGCAAACGCTACGGCTTCGTTACCCCGGGCGACATGTACGCCTACTACTTCAATTCTGAACCGTTGCGGTTTCTGGTTGTCCTCACGGCGGTTCTGTACTCCATCTTTTACTCGGCGGTGCAGCTGATGGCCTCCGCCGCCCTGTTTAACGTCATCGCCGGTGTACCGGTGACCTTCGGCGCCATCTTCATGGCCTTCATCGTCTGGTTCTACGTCTGCACCGGCGGCCTCAAGGCCAGCACCAGGGTCGGCGTGATCCAGTTCGTACTGCTGGTCGGTGGGATCGTCATCCTCGGCCTGTTCGTGGTCACCTCGGAGCAGTTTGGCGGCTGGTCGGGATTCTCGGCGGCGGTACACAATCTGGACGCCAAGCTCCTCGAAGTTCCCCGGGTAATCAACACGGTCGATTATTTAGGCGGTGCACCGGGTGAAAGCGCCTGGACCGCGGTAATGATCCTCACCTACATGTTCGCCCTGATGGGAATCCAAAGCTCTCCGGCCTTCACCATGTGGACATTCGGCATCAAGTCCCCCAAACCCTTGGCTTGGCAGCAGGCCTTCATGTCTACCTTCGTGGTCGGCTTCGCCCTGTTCTTTTTCACCGCCTTCCAAGGCATGGGCGGTAAAGTGCTCCAACTGGCCGGACATGCGGCGTTCCAAGATATAACCCAGGCCACACTTGTACCGACACTGATGGTTGAATTCCTGCCTCCCTTCATGCTCGGCGTCGTGTTCATGGGTGCCATCGCGGCCATCCACTCCACGGCAGCGCCTTACATCGGCACCGGCGGATCCATCCTGCTGCGTGATGTCTACTGGCGTTACATCCGCAACCAGGAAGCCAGCCATGCTGAGCAGATCTGGATGAACCGTGTTTTCGCCACGCTTCTGACTATCCTGGCGCTGACCGTAGGCATGACGTCCAAGGCGGCCCTGGTTATCCTCGGTGCACTGGCCACGGCCTTCGGATTCGTCATGTACGTCCTTCTGGTCGGCGTGATCTGGGGCTTCAAATTCCCACGGGTCGGTGCCGTGCTGGGCGTGCTCACCGGCATGATCGCCGTCTATCTCACCTATGCAGTCTGGCCTAACCCGCTATCCATGCACTGTGCGTTCTGGGGTACGGCAAGCGGTTTAACCGTTGCATTCATCTGCAGGGGGCTCGGTTTCAAGGATGACGAAGAGACCGTCAAACGCCAGGCAGAGATCAGGAACTTTCTCGACGACATCGATGCGCCCAGCGCATCGGGCAAGCAGTGGCGCAGCATCATGAAGATCGCCACCCCCGTCTGGTATTTCTTTGCCATCGGCCCGGCCTGTATTCTGGGCAATAAGGCCTTCTCTTTTGCCGGGTTTACCCCCCTGTGGTCCTGGCAGATCGCCTGGTGGATCCTGGGTATCGTCATGATGTGGGCCCTGTGCTTCAAAGCGGAAATGGCGACCACCAACGAAGTTCAGATCGACCGTGCCGAAAAGGAAACCAACATCGTCGTCAAGGAAGCCTAAACGATAAAGGAGGCATCACCCATGAAAAAAGAAGACATGTGGATGATTGGACTGGTTGTGTTCTCCATCCTGTGGACTGCATCCTTTGGATGGGGGCTGTTCGGGTAGGCCGAACGGGCTGCTGTTAATCGATCCGGGCACCGAAAGATCGTTCGCTGCCGGTGCCCGGAAAGCAACGCTTGACTGAGAAGGCACAGGGAGATGTCCCTTCCTGTGCCTTCCCGAAAAAGCGCTGTCTCCCTACAAAATAAAGGACGACATCATGTCACTCAAACCCAAAGCCGTCACCTGCCAGTGCGGACACACGTTCACTTCCAATCGTGATCGCATGTGGTGCGAACGCTGCGCACACGCCGTCTATTACCACGAGAAAGATAAAAACAAATATAAACTGAGCAACATGTACATTACCGGCGTCATCGTGGCTGTAATTACTTTTTTAACCTACGTTTTTATGGAACTCATAGCAACACCGTTACTTTCTTTGTAATACGGTGGTGCTGCAATACCCGATTGCGGTATAGTCGACCGCCCTTATTTTGCAATTCCCGCTCTCACCGCGGCAACACAGCGGCCGCTTTATCTTTCTGCATCCTTTTGCATCCATTGGCTGTATCGTCCGGAACTAAAATCCGTCGTCACAACGTTTGTATTCTTGAAATCCTTTAAAATCGAGGGTATAGATTATTATGGCCAACAAGATTCTGATTGTCGATGACGAACCGAGCATTACTGTACCATTGAAGTTTCTGATGGAACAGAACCAGTTCGAAGTAATGGTCGTTCACAGCGGGGAAGATGCCCTTGCCGCCATTGAGACGTTCGCGCCTGATCTGGTTCTGCTGGATGTCATGCTGCCAACCGTCGATGGGTTTCAAGTTTGCCAGAACTTGAAATCTGACCCGCGCCACGAATCGATCAAAGTGGTTTTTCTTTCTGCAATGACGCGTGATATGGACATCGCCAAAGGACATACACTGGCCGCGGATGCCTACATCACCAAACCTTTTTCCAATGCCGAAGTGGTCAGGCAGGTCGAAGAACTCCTCAACGGATGAAACTGAACAATAAATTCTGGCTGTTCGCTGTTGTCTGCATGGCCTTTACGGCGGTTATCGCCGTGACCCTGGCGGTACTTTTCTGGCGGGAACTCAATCCGTCTGAACAGCAACTGTTGATGCGCCTGTTTAAAGAACAGTTCTGGTACTTTTTCAGTACCGGCGTGTTCCTGTTTGCGGCGTTCGGATTCACCCTGGACTGGTTCTTCCGTTTTTACATCCTGCCGTTGAATCAGCTCATCGAAGAAACCCAGGTGATGAACACCGTCAATCCGGCCCACCGATTGAAGATAGACGGCAGCCGCGAAGTCCAGAAACTGGCGAAATTGATCAATGTCTGCGGGGATCAATACGAGGCCGCCAAGAACATCATCGATCAGTCCGTTGAAACGGCAAAAGCCAAGACGGAAGCGGAAAAAAACATATTGGCCACGATCATGGCCGAACTGACCCAAGGGGTATTGATCTGTGACACGGTCGGCCGAATCTTGCTGTATAACCGGCAAGCGCAACGCGTACTCAACAAGGTTCAACGTCCCAGCACTTCGGATAATGCCGAGAAAGATTACGATTTGGAAACGGACGGCTTTGTCGGTTTACATCGTTCGATTTATTCTCTGATCGACAGGAATCTGGTTCAATATGCGCTAAAAGACATTCAGACCAAGCTTGACCAAAAAAAGGAGAATGTATCCTCTCACTTTGCCGTGGTGACCCAAAACCGGAGGCATATCCGGGTGGAAACCCTTCCCATCCTGGACGAGGACAAACGTTTTGCCGGTTTCGTTCTGATCTTTTCGGACATCACTCACCAGCTGGAACATGCCAGTCGATTGAACCAACAATTAAAAAGAACGGCAAAAAATCTTCGATCGTCAATTGCCGCCATCCGGTCCACTGTTGACTTGATGATCCAGTTTCCCGACATGGGTGCCGACCAGAAGGCCGCTTTCCTTGAAAACATCGCTGCGGAAACCCAGTCATTGAGCCGGCTGTTGAGAACGGAGCTAACCGAAACGGCCAGTTATGCCAATTCTCGCTGGCCGCTTTCACCGATCCTCGCCAGCGAATTCATCCAGACCCTCAAGAACGAAACCATGCCGAACGCCGATCTGGAGCTTGACATCAGCGAATGTGATTCCCGTTGCATGATCCGGGTGGATAGCTACTCACTGGTTTCGGCAATCGGCTTCGTAGTGGCATGTCTCAAAAAAGAGTATGATACGGAATGTCACCGCATACGATTGACCGCGCCTGGCAATCTGGTTCAAATTGACCTGATCTGGCAGGGCGAGCCGGTAAAGATCGAAACCCTGCGGCAATGGAGCGACCGGCCGTTGACCGGAACCCAAAAAGGCTATCCGCTGAGCTTGAAGGAAGTCCTCGACCACCATCACGCAGAAATCTGGCCACATACCGATAAGCAGAACAGTGACCAATCCTGCCTTCGATTCTTTATTCCTATGGTTCAATCAGAAGGTGTGCCGGAAAATATTCGCCATGTTACACTGCTGCCAAAAGGCCGGCCGGAATTCTACGATTTCGATTTGTTTGATCAAGCTGGACAAACTCCGGAAATGGGCCAACGGATGCTCGGAGAACTCAACTATACGGTATTCGATACGGAAACCACCGGGTTGGATCCGCGAGGTGGTGATGAAATAATATCCATTGGTGCCATCCGGGTAGTCAACGGGCGCCTGCTTCACACGGAGACCATCAATCAACTGATTGACCCATGTCGGTCCGTACCTGCCGAATCCATCAAGTATCATGGTCTAGATGAAAGTATGCTCAAAGGGAAACCGACGATTGAAAAGGTGCTGCCATTTTTTCACCGGTTCGCTCAGAATACGGTTCTGGTCGCGCACAATGCCGCCTTCGACATGCGCATGCTGCAGATGAAAGAGAAGGCGACCGGTATTCGCTTCGTCAACCCGGTGCTCGACACCATGCACCTGTCTGCCGTCCTTCACCCGGCCCATAATGACCACACATTGGAAAGCATCGCCAAACGGTTGGGGGTCACAATCGCCAAGCGGCACGACGCACTTGGAGATGCCATCGCCACGGGGGAGGTATTCATCAAAATGATTCCACTGCTCAATGAACACGGGATTTACACCCTCCAAGACGCCATGGCCGCCTCCCAGCGAACCTATTACGCCATGCGCCGCTACTGAGAATAGAAGCCCCAGTGATTATAAAAAAAATTTTCATCGACGCCAATGTCGCTTCCCATCCCGAAACCGAACGGATCAGCCGTCAGCTTGACCTGCCGGTTGAACAGGTGGATGATCCCGTTTCGATTTATCAGTGGATCAACAGTGCGGATGATCCGGTCAGCCGCGGCAAGCAGGTGCTTTACCTGACCCGCAACAAGGGCGGTTTCTTAAAATCGTGCCCGGGCACCCGCGAATACACCTGCTGCGATTACCAGATCCTGCATATAGCCTCCTTTTGCACCATGGACTGCGCCTATTGTATTCTTCAAAGCTATTTCCATCCCCCTCTGCTGCAATTCTTCGTTAACCGGGAAGAGCTTGACACGGAACTGAGCGGACTCTTTGAAAAAAAGGAAATAAGCCGGGTAGGCACGGGGGAATATACAGACAGCCTGATCTGGGAAAGATGGACCGATCTGACCGATTACCTGGTCACCCGTTTTGCCCTGCAGGACAAGGCCGTGCTGGAGTTAAAGACCAAAACGGTCAACATTGAAAGGCTCAAGGCACTGAACCACCGACGAAAAACCATTCTCGCGTGGTCATTGAACACCCCGGTGGTCATGCAAAGCGAGGAGCGGCGAACCGCTTCGCTGGATGCACGGTTGACGGCGGCTGCACGTTGCCAAAAATGGGGGTACCCGCTGGCATTTCATTTCGATCCCATGATTATTTACAATGGCTGTGAAACCGATTATCGGCGGGTGGTCAACCAGCTGTTTCAGCGCATTTCCGCCGAAAATATCGTTTGGATCAGCCTCGGCACCTTCCGCTTCATGCCGGCGCTCAAGCCGGTCATCGCCCAGCGCTTTCCGGATTCCAAAATAGCCTACGGTGAATTTGTCACCGGTCTGGACAACAAAATGCGCTATTTCAAGCCGCTGCGCATCGCCCTTTACCGGCAGATGGTGGGTTGGATAAGGGACGCAGCGCCGGATGTGACCATCTATTTCTGTATGGAAGATAATGAGGTGTGGGAAAAAAGCATCGGATGGGTTCCGGTACGGCAGGGAGGCTTGGGGCGGCTGCTGGACAAGAGTGCCATCAAGATTTGTGATTTGATCCCGTGAATTCTTTTGTTTTCATACTGTCAAATGGCATTCGTTGCCAAATTGGCCTGATTGTGTTGATCCTTGCCGTTTCGGTTGGCCGCTGCGATGCTGTAACATGGGTCAAAGCCAGGTGGGTGGTTGATGGAGATACCATCATTTTAAAAGACGGTCGACACGTGCGTTATATCGGTATCGATTCTCCTGAAATCGATCATAATAATCATCGGGCAGAACCGATGGGCAATGAGGCCCGCGCGATGAATCGCGAACTGGTCGACGGCTGGAAGCTCCGGCTGGATTTCGACCGCGAAAAAAAGGATCGACACGGCAGGACGCTGGCCTATGTCTATCGCAGTGATGGGCTTTTTGTAAACGCCGCCTTGCTCGAAAAGGGAGTTGCCCACGTTTTGTATCGGTTTCCCAACATCGGCCAAGAGACGCTACTGCTTTCCGCCCAGCGGGCTGCCATGGAGCGTGGCAGGGGCATCTGGCAACGCGTGAAAGAGGATAACAAACAACCCCGTGCCTATCTGGCAAACCGGCGGTCAAGGCGATTTCATGCACACGATTGTCCCATGGGCAAACGCATCTCAAAAAAGAATCGAATATGGTTGAGGAGTCAATGGGCCGGCTTTTGGGCCGGTTATGCACCGGCCATGGAATGCATTGAATTTCCGTTACCTTAATTCGGTTGTGACCGGGAAACAGAAAAAAGGAGGGCAGGGCCCTCCTTTTTCAGAACACAGATGGGATGGACGGTGCCGTCTACGCTTCTTTTTCAGCCTTGATCTGTTCGATCACCTTGGTGGCAATCTGGGCAGGAACTTCGTCGTAACGCAAGAATTCCATGGTGTACATACCGCGGCCTCCGGTCATGGAGCGAAGATCCGGCGCATAGGTCTGGAATTCTGCCAGGGGGACCTCCGCGTTTATCACCTGGTTCTTGCCTGCCGTATCCATTCCAAGAACGCGCCCGCGCCGGCTGTTCATATCACCCATGATGTCGCCCATATAATCGTCCGGTGTCGTCACCGTCACTTTCATGATCGGTTCAAGCAGGACCGGTTTAGCCTCTTCACAGGCTTTTTTGTAGGCCAGGGAGCCGGCGACCTTAAAGGCCATTTCCGAAGAATCGACGGCATGGTAGCTGCCAAAGTCCACAGTGGCCCTGAAGTCCACACAGGGGGCGCCGATCAGCGGTCCTTTCTGGCAGGCCTCTACGATGCCTTTTTCGACGGCCGGGATGTAATTTTTGGGGATTACCCCGCCGACGATGGCATCCACAAATTCGAAGCCAGCTCCCCTGGGAAGGGGTTCCATAACGATCCAGCAGTCGCCGTACTGACCGTGCCCACCGGACTGTTTTTTGTGTTTGCCCTGGACGCGGACTTTCTTTTTGATGGTCTCCCGGTAGGGAATCTTAGGGGTTTTAAGCAGGACTTCGACGTTGAATTTTCGTTTGAGTTTTTCGATGGTGCTCTCGATGTGAACCTGGCCCAGACCGGAAAGCAGTATCTCTTTGGTTTCCGCATTACGCTCCAACCGTAAGGCCGTGTCTTCCTCCAGGAGCTTGGTCAAGGATATATAAATTTTATCCTCATCGCCGGTGGCTTTGGATTCCAGAGCAAACGAAATCAGCGTGGGCATGGGTTCGGCGCAGGAATAGCGGATCTTGTTGCTTTCATCACACAGCGTGTCGCCGGTCTTGGTTTCCTTGAGTTTCGCTACGGCTACGATCGATCCTGGCCCGGCTTCCGAAGCCGGTTTCTGCTCTTTGCCGGCAATGGCGAGCAGTTGGTTGAATCGCTCCCGGGTCTCTTTGGTCGAATTATAGAAATTGCCGTCACTGCCCAGTTTTCCGGAAACCACCTTGAAAATAGTCAGTCTGCCGGCATAGGGATCGGCGACGGTCTTGAAAACAAAGGCGGAAAAGGGCGCATTTGGGTCCGATGCCCGTTCAATGACTTCATCGTTGGCTGGGTTCACACCTTGTTTCGGTGCTTTATCCAAAGGCGAAGGCAAGCAAGTGGCAATAAAATCCATCAGCAGGTCGATGCCGATATTATGCGTGGCAGACCCGCAGAGCACCGGTGCAAAGGTTCTTGAAAGCAGGCCTTTTTTCAATGTATCGCGAAGTTCCTGGTTGGTGATGGTCTCGCCTTCCAGATAGCGTTCGATGAGCGCATCGTCCGCCTCAGCCACATTCTCGATGAGCGTTTCCCGCTCCGTCTCCACCGTATCCTTCATATCGGCGGGGATGTCGATCTGTTTTGCATTGCCGTTCTCGTCGTAGCTGTATGCTTTCAGGCCGATCAGGTCGACGATGCCCTTAAAATCGGCTTCGGCGCCAATGGGAAGCTGAACGATAATGGGTTTGGGTGACAGGCACTGCACGGTATCTTCAAAGGTGCGGATGAAATCGGCGCGCTCGCGGTCGAGTTTATTGATAAAAATCGCACAGGGCAGGTCGTAGTCGGATGCAAACTCAGCCACCTGCTCGGTTTGTACCTTGACGCCGTCAACGGCATCCACAAGGATGAGGGCGGTATCGGCTGCCTGCATGCATAGCTTGGCATCGGAGATAAAGTTCTGATCGCCGGGCGTATCAATCAGACTGATGGTATGTTTTTTCCATGGAAGCTGAATGAAACCACTGGAAAGACTGGCCTGCCGCTTGAGTTCTTCCGGTTCGAAATCCATCACCGTGTTGCCGTCCTCCACGCGTCCGACGCGGGTGGTCAGGCCGGCTTTGTTAATCATGATTTCAGCGAGGGAGGTTTTTCCAGCCCCCCCGTGGGCAATCAGGGCTACATTTCTTAAGGATTCATTCATTTGGGCCACTCAAGCTCCTCTCTCCATTGTATTTTCTGCCCTATTGGCAGATTTTCGTTTAAGCAGATATTACTAATTCGACGACTAAAAAAAATCAAGTTTAAAAACCTGATTATAAATCAAAATCTAACGGTCTCAGCAGGATGATGAATTCCCGATTCCCTTTGGGGCCCAATACAGGGGAGGGGATAACGGGGCCGCAAAAAAGCGATAGCCGAGAGAAGAAATCCCGAAGTCCGTCGATGATTTCAGCATGAAGATCCGGATCCTTGACCACGCCGCCCTTGCCAACCTTGCCTTTGCCGGCTTCGAACTGAGGCTTGATCAAAGCCAGGATGATGCCGCCGGGATTAAGAAAGGGAAGGGTGCAAGGGACGACGATCTTAAGGGAGATAAAGGAGGTGTCGATGGTCACAAGGTCCACCTTCCTGGTAATCAAGGCGGGATCCATTTTGCGAATGTTGGTCCGCTCAATGACAATCACCCGATCATCCTGCCTCAGCGACCATGCCAGCTGCCCATATCCCACATCCACCGCAAATACCTGGGCGGCGCCGTGTTTAAGCAGGCAGTCGGTAAAGCCGCCTGTAGAGGCCCCCACATCGAGACAGACCATGCCGGCACAATCGATGCCGTTTGCTTTCAAGGCAGCTTCAAGCTTCAGCCCCCCACGGCTCACATAGCGCAGGTCATCGCCTTTTAATGTGATTTCGGTATCTTCGGGAAATCGGGTGCCGGGTTTGTCGCAGGGCATATGGTTCACGAACACGCGTCCGGCCATGACCAGGGCCTTGGCCCGTTCCCGGCTGAGGCAGAATTGTTTTTCAACGAGCAGTGTATCGATTCGCTTTTTAACAGCCATAAAAACCCTTCCGGGTTCAGCTGGTGAACTGATCGGTTGATAAAGTATTACAGCGATAGGTCATTCGTTACCGATACCCGGTGGTGTAGGGTTGGCTAGCTGAACAGCTATCGGCCCATCAGTTCATCATGGACAGGGCCGTGTTGATGATGGCCGACGCATCCACCTGGTATTTGCATCGCAGGGTATCTTGCGGTCCGTGCTCCACAAAATGATCGTTGATGCCCATCCGTTTGACGATGGTGTTATTGATTTCATGGTCGCTCAGCACCTCGAGAACAGCGCTGCCAAACCCCCCTTGAACGGTATTTTCTTCGACAGTGATGATTCGGTTGATGTTACGGGCCAAGGAAACGATCAGTTCTGTGTCCAGCGGTTTGATGAACCGGGCATTGACCACGGTTGTCTGAATGCCATGGTTCTGCTCCAGCAGGGCCGCTGCGCATACCGCTTCGCTTACGGTGCTGCCCACGGCAATGATCAAAAGGTCGTCGCCATGACTCAGGATTTCACCCTTGCCAATCGGAAGCGTCGTCAAGGTGCTGTCCAGTTCCACCCCGGTTCCTCGCCCCCGTGGGTATCTAAGGGAGATAGGTCCGTCGTGGGCCATGGCAGTGGCCAGCATGTGGCGCATCTCATTTTCGTCCTTCGGGGCCATGACCACCATATTGGGGATGGATCTCAGATACGAGATGTCAAAAAGACCGTGATGGGTGGGCCCGTCCTCTCCGACGATACCGCCGCGGTCCAGCGCGAACACCACCGGCAGTTTTTCGATGCAGACGTCGTGAATGATCTGATCGTAGGCTCGCTGGAGAAAGGTCGAATAGACAGCCACCACCGGACGGAACCCTTCGGTGGCCATCCCCGCGGCAAAAGTGACACCGTGCTGTTCAGCAATGCCCACATCAAAAAAACGGTCCGGATATGCCTTGGAAAAAGGAACCAGACCGGTCCCTTCCGGCATGGCGGCGGTAACGGCAATAATTTTCTCATTGGTTTTTGCCAATTCGACCATGGTTTGACCGAACATATCGGTGTAAGTGGGTACATTGGTGGTCTTTTTTCGGCAGATTCCCGTGTCGATGTCGAAAGAGCTGACACCATGAAAATAGACCGGATTCTGTTCCGCCTGCGGGTATCCCTTGCCTTTTTTGGTAATTACGTGCAAGAGCACCGGTTCATCCATTGTTTTGATATTTTTCAGAATATTAATTAAATGGTCCAGATTGTGCCCGTCGATGGGACCGAAATATTCAAAGTTGAACGCTTCGAACAGCATTCCCGGCGTAACAAAGGTCTTGAACGACTCTTCACCGCGCTTGGCCAATTGGTACATATTTTCGCCGATACGAGGCAGCGATTTGAGGAATTCGCCAAACTCCTTGCGCATCATCTGAAGCCTCGACGCGGAAAAAGTTCGGCTGAGCAGGGAGGAGAGTGCGCCGACATTATGGGAGATGGACATTTCATTGTCGTTCAGGATAACGATCATATCCTTGTCGTTGTGCGTGTCTCCGGTTTGGTTCAGTCCTTCATAGGCAAGCCCGGCAGTCAGCGAACCGTCTCCGATCACCGCCACTACCTTGGATGAATCTTTTTTCAGGCGTTTTGCACAGGCAATACCCAGACCGGCTGATATGGAGGTGCTGCTGTGGCCGGTGGTAAAGGTGTCGTATGGGCTCTCGCTACGCTTGGTAAATCCGGAGAGACCGCCATGCCGGCGTAGCGTATGGAACTGGTCCCGGCGGCCGGTGAGCAATTTGTGGGCATATGCCTGGTGGCCGACATCCCACAGAATTTTATCAGCAGGTGTATCAAAGACGTAGTGAAGGGCGATGCTCAGTTCAACGGCACCTAAGCTGGACGCCAGGTGACCGCCGGAGGTGGAAACCACGTCTACGATGGTTTTACGGATTTCCTTTGCCAGTTCAGATAGTTCTGAACGTTTCAATTTCTTCAGGTCGAGGGGAGAGTTGATTGTATCGAGTAGATGCGAGGATTGGCGCAAGGTTATAGCTCCCTGAGTTATCGTTTGCGTTCGATGACATAGCGCGCAATGGCGCGAAGAGAATCTGCTCCATGGTCAAAAGCGTCAAGTGCCTTCAAGGCATTGTTCACCAGTTGGCCGGCAAGTGCCTCGGCACCGGACAGACCCAACAGCGACGCGTAGGTGTTTTTCCCTCGGGTCTGGTCGGTACCGGTGGCTTTTCCCAGTCGCTCCGGGTCTCCTTGCACGTTGAGAATGTCGTCAGCCACCTGGAAAGCCAGACCGATATTCTGTGCATAGCTGTGCAGCAACTGTTGCTGGCGCGCTGACGCCCCTGACACCAGTGCTCCTGAAGCAACTGATATTTCAATCATTTTACCTGTTTTCAGCCGGTGAAGGGATTCCAGTTCACCTTGTGGAATTACCGTCCCTTCAAAGGCCATATCGCGCATCTGCCCTTCAATCATGCCTTTGAAACCTGCTGCAGAGGCAATCTTGGCGATGGTCAGCAACCAGCGGTGTTGATCGTCCGACGCGCATCGCGAACCGGCTTCGGCCAGGATTTCGAAAGCCAATGTCAACAGCGCATCGCCGGCTAGAATGGCCGTCGCCTCGTCAAATTGGACATGACAGGTCGGTTTTCCTCGTCGTTTGTCGTCATTGTCCATGGCCGGCAAGTCATCATGAATCAATGAATAGGTGTGGATGAATTCCAGTGCACAGGCAAGGGGGAGAACGGCGTCCCGCCTGCCACCGACAATTTCCGCGGCGGCGATACAAAGCACGGGCCGCAACCGTTTACCGCCTGCCATGACCGAATAGGTCATGGCATGGGAAAGTCGTGTGGCGGGCTGTTGGGCGTGCAGATAGTGGTTCAGTTGTTCATCAACCGTCGTCCGCACATCTTTCAGGTATGTCTTCAAGTCGAACATGGTAGATGGGGCCTGTTTTATGCTTCTGCGTCAAAGGGAGTTTCCACGGGGTTACCGGTCCCATCATCCGTCAGCAGCGTAATCCGCCGTTCGGCTTCATCCAGTGTTTCGGTGCAGTACCGGGACAACTTGATGCCGGCTTCGAACTTTTCCAAGGCTTTTTCCAACGGAAGGTCGCCGGATTCAAGTGCCTTGACGATTTTTTCAAGATCCGTGAGCGCTTTTTCAAAACTCGGTTTTGCCTTTGTTGCCATGGGGATTCATTTTTCCTTTGTTCTCTAACGTGGGTATTATTGGCGAAGCGGCTGAACTATTCAGTTCACCTCATTATTTTTCCCGTTTACGGTGACCGTCAATCGACCCTTTCCCAGAAGTATTTCAAGGCGCTGATCAATGGTTACCTGACTGGCGCGGCGAACGATGGATCGATCGGGCAGGGCGCGGGTGATGCTGTATCCGCGCTGCAATATTGCCATGGGATTCAACGCATCCAGCATGGAGAGATTCTTGGAGATGGCGGTTCGCCCATCCCGGATGAGATGGCTGATCTGCCAGATCGAGGCATCCTGAAGGGTGTTGACCTGTTCTTGCATGGATGCCACTGTCTTGGCCGGTGAGACACGTATCAGCATGTTGTGCTGGAAGGCAAGACGTTCGTTTAGGCGTGTCAACGCGTTGTTGATCGACGAAAGCAGTCGAATCGAATAGTCATCCAGCCGCATTCGCATATCTTGAAGCCGTTGGCGGGGATGAACGATCCGACTATTAATTCCATTTATATTATTATATAATAATTTCAATATATTGATGATTGTTTTATAAAGTTTTTGATTAATGTTTTCAAGCTGATTCTTCAGTTCATTTTTTGAGGGAACCGCTATTTCGGCAGCGGCGGACGGCGTAGGTGCCCGAAGATCGGCGACAAAATCGGCGATGGTGAAATCCGTTTCGTGGCCGATGGCTGAGATGATCGGGATGCCGGATGCAAATATGGTCCGGGCGACCATTTCATCGTTAAAGGCGCAGAGATCTTCGATGGATCCGCCGCCGCGTGCTAGAACGATGACATCGGTCGTTCCAATTTCATTCAGCCAACGGACGGCACGGATGATTTCACCAGGCGCTCGACTGCCTTGAACACTGACCGGAACAACTTCCAGCGGCAGGTTGGGAAAACGCCGCTGTGCCACCTTGATGAAATCACGGATGGCCGCACCGGTCGGTGAAGTCACAATACTTATTTTTTTGGGTATGAGGGGCAACGGCAGCTTATGCCGCTGGTCAAACAACCCTTGATCGAAGAGCTGCTGTTTCAGTTTTTCAAAGGCGATCTGGAGGGCACCGACTCCCTTCGGTTCCAGGTATTCAAAAATTACCTGGTAGGCGCCTCTGGGTTCGTAGACGCTGATGCGACCCAGACCAACGACGGACATGCCATCTTCGGGTTTGAATTTGAGGGCACTGGCTTGGGCGCGGAAAATGACCGCACTGATTTGCGAATGAAAATCCTTCAACGTAAAATAGCAATGGCCGGATGAAGGCTTTTTAAAGTTAGAAATTTCTCCAGATATCCAAAAGAAAGGAAATTTATCTTCAAGTAATTGTTTAATATTTTTATTGAGTTCTGTGACTTCGTAGACATGTTGCCGGGAAGGACTGGTACTTGAGCCGTTTGTCGCCATGGTCTCGATGTGGGTGTGAAGTTTATTTCAGGATGAAAAGTGACTGGCCTGTAACGTCCGATAAGATATATTATGTAAAATCATAGATACGATTAATCTGCTTTATGGCCGCTGTTATCCTTGCGCCCGTATTTTTTAATCAGATCGCGAACGGCAGGCACGACGAACAGATTTTCGTGAGGCAGTTCAAAAAGCGATTGTGCCAGGATCACCGTCTTTTTGTGCAGGCTGATATTTTTGTCGATAATGCAGTGCATTTTTCCCTTGATCAGGCAAAAGCCGCTTTTCACGGGTATCCCGCTGGTGCGGAAACTCTGCTCGGAGACCGTAACGTCGAGTTTTTCCGCTAAATCTTTAAGCTCCTGGTAGATCTGCTCAGGTTTCATGGTGCGCCAAATTAAAAAATAAAGCGTGCACGTTAACTACGATTGAATCGATCGTCCCGGGGGATCCAAGCGGCGTTTTACAATCATTGAAGTTATAGCTCCAACCACCTAAATACGAACGCATCGTTCATATCAGCTTTAGGCTTGAAAATAAAGCAACCTGTGTTATATTTGGCGACTACCGACAGTGGTCGGAAGGCAACTACAAACATAAACTTATGCGGAGGTATCAAATATGCAGTCGATTCCAATGGAAAGAACCCAGGCCCAGGTTCAGGTTAACACGTTTGTCAGGAGCGTGTACAACTGGATGGCCATCGGGCTCGCATTGACCGGTGCCGTCGCCTGGTTTGTCGCACACAACGAACCGGTTCTCCGCTTTGTATATCAGGCGCGCTGGATCTTTTTCATCGGAGAACTGGCCTTGGTATTTATGCTCGCCAGCCGTGTACACAAAATGCAGGCATCGACCGCCACCGGAATGTTCATGTTCTATGCGGCCCTCAACGGTGCGACAATGGCCTTCATTTTCCTTGTTTACACAATGTCATCCATTGCTTCCACCTTTTTCATCTGTGCCGGCACCTTTGCGGTGTGCAGTGTTTTTGGCTGGGTAACCAAACGCGATCTCACCGGCCTCGGCAACTTCCTGTTCATGGGGTTGATCGGTATCATCATCGCATCCATCGTGAACATCTTTCTGAAAAGCCCGGCCATGCAGATGATCATCAGCTATATCGGCGTATTGGTTTTTACCGGACTGACCGCCTATGACACCCAGAAACTTAAATCCATGGCCATTTCCCAACCGGCTGGCCTGGATGCCGCCGTGGTCAGAAAGGGTGCCATCATCGGTGCATTGACGCTTTACCTCGATTTTATCCTGATGTTTCAGTACCTGCTGATGATCTTCGGCGGCAACCGCGACTAAATAAAAAAAGCCCCTGAATCATGATCACTCATGGTGCAGGGGCTTTTTTTTGTGTCCGTCTTCAGTATTCAGTTCTCAGTCATCTGACCGCCGATCGCCGTCGTCACCCCAACGCCTTGGCTACCTCCGATGCAATCTGTTGGCAAAGGGATCGCGTTTTTCCTTCAGTAGGACCTTCAACCATCACCCGGCACTGGGGCTGGGTTCCCGAATAGCGGACCAGCACCCGTCCGTTGTCACCGAGTTCATCTTTAACGGCGTGAATGACCCGCACGACCGCATCGATCGTATCGATTTCCGGTTTGGCTTTCACATTTACATTGATCAGGCATTGGGGGAAAACGGTCATGACCGTTGCCAATTCGGAAAGGGGTTTTCCCGATGATTGTATGGCTTGCATCAGTTTCAGGGCTGCCAGCATGCCGTCGCCCGTCGTATGGTGGTTTAAAAAGATCATGTGCCCGGAATCTTCACCACCTAAGACAGCACCGGCTTTCAACATTTCCTGCATAACATAGCGGTCCCCGACCTGGGCTTTGATGTGACCGATGCCCAATTTTTTAAGTGCTGCACCAAAGCCCATGTTGCTCATGACCGTTGTAACCACTACCGGTTTGGCTATCTGCTTTTTTATCTTCATGTCTTTGGCACAAATCGCCATCACCTGGTCGCCGGAAAGCACCGCTCCTTTTTCATCCACCGCGATCAATCGATCGGCATCCCCATCCAAGGCCAAACCCAGATTGGCGCCTTCAGCCACAACCATCCTTGCCAGCGCACCCGGATGCTGGGATCCGCAATTGTCGTTGATATTGATTCCATCCGGCTCGCAAAAAATAGGTTTCACCGTTATGCCAAGGTCTTTGAAAAGTAGCGGTGCAATCAGGCTGGCGGCTCCGTTGGAACAGTCAATGATCAGCTTCATTCCAGCCAGCGACGGTCCTGCGGAAATACAATTCTGCAAAAACCGACGATAGCGTTCCTCGGCGTTATCGACAAGATGAATCGCTCCCACCCGTTTGATCGTCTGGCTTTTTTGGTAAAGCGCTCCACCATCGTTGATCAATTGCTCGATGGACCGCTCGGCATCATCGGAGAGTTTGAATCCGTCCGATTTAAAGAGTTTGATGCCGTTGTCATCAAATGGATTGTGGGATGCGGAGATCACAATACCGGCATCATATCCTTGGGATGCGGTTAGATGGGCCACCCCCGGTGTGGGGAGGACACCGGTCAGATAGACATCTTTACCCATGGAGCAGATGCCGGCCGCAAGTGCGCTGACCAGCATGTTTCCGGAGATCCGCGTATCTTGACCGATGATAAAACGGTCGGACACCTGTTTCCCGGCATCGAAATAAGCAGCGATAGCCCTTCCCGCCTTAAGCGCTGTTTCGCAATCCAGCGGATATTGGTTAGCTACGCCGCGGATGCCATCGGTTCCAAACAGTTTTCCCAATCGTATTCCTCCTGCTGGCCTATCGGGTTTCATCACCGCGAGGATGGTTATCGAATCGCCGGAAACAACGCTAACATCTGCCCGGTTACCTCATCGACGATCTGTTGCAGCCAAACCGTTCCTTGCAGGGATTCGTCAGCATCGAGGCTTTTTATCACGTCCAGGTAGCTGGACCCGACGCTGTCGATTTTTAAGCGGATAAGCTGCATAAATGACTGGTTTTCATTGCTTTGTATGTTATCCAACCAATGGCGGATCAGATCGCCGGCCTGTTCCCGTTTGTCGGCCAGTTGATCTTTTTCGAGGATGAGGCTGGCGGAAGCGCTGTCGCCCATTTGCTGTTGATAGCGTTTTTTGGATGTGGCCAATTTTTCACAAAAGTCGCTGAAACGCAGGAGCCGCTCCGATATTGCGATATGCAGCGTGTCGACCAGCCCCTCATAGAGCGATAGGGGGAATCGTTCTCCGACAAATTGGCGACGAATGTGGACATACCAGTTCATCAGGGCCACCAGGTTGGCCAGGTAAACGATGTTGTTAACGGCCTGACGCTTGACAGTCCGGTATATCCCCGCGGAGTAGGGAACGCTTCCTCCCCTGCCCCCGCCCTCGAATACCAACCGGTCCGGTTTGAGCTGGTCCTTGCGATACACCGAACCCGCGGCAATCAACGTCCCGTAGTCAATGCGGCACGGCCCCACCAACCCCACCCACCCCCCCCCAAAAAAAGGGTTGAGGTTTTTGCAGAAAACCCTTGGGACA